>WFOP01000058.1 GCA_015487985.1 Hyphomicrobiales bacterium | reverse complement strand
TTACGGGTGCCCTTGCGCCAGTTATCCAGAAAACGCCCCAGCAAATCGGGCTGTTTTGCATGGTCAAATTCAAGGGAGGCACAAAACAGCCGGGTTAAATCCCCTACATCCTTTGCCACCAGAAAATAGCGTTTCATGAAACGCTCAACGCTGAGCATGCCTGCCCGATCGGCAAATCCAAGCCGCCTGGCCAGCTCGGGCTGCATGTCAAAATGCAGTTTTTCCTCTGCGCGCCCGGTAACGAAATGCAAATGGCAGCGCACACTCCACAAGAAATCCTCCGCCTTTTCAAACACCCGCAATTCAGATTGTGAAAAAACCCCCTTGGCCACCAGTTCGCGATTTTCTTTGACGCTGTAAAAATATTTGCCGATCCAGAACAAGGTGTTCAGGTCGCGCAACCCCCCTTTGCCGTCCTTGATATTGGGTTCAACCACATAGCGGGTATTACCAAGAGATTCATGGCGGACATCGCGCTCCGCCAGTTTGGCATCAATGAATTCGGGACCGGTGCCGGCAATGATTTCCTTTTTGAAACGCTGGCCAAGGGTATCAAAAATTTCCCTGTCTCCAACCAGATAGCGCGACTCAAGGGTTGCGGTGCGGATGGTCATGTCTGTTTTGGCCATGGCCAGACATTCGTCCATGGTGCGCACCGCGTGGCCCACTTTCTGGCCCAGATCCCATAACATATAAAGTACATATTCGGTGACAATTTCCATGTGCCTGTCCTGCTTTGCAGGCAGAATAAACAGCAGGTCGATATCTGAGCCGGGGGCAAGGGTGGCACGACCATACCCGCCAACCGCCGCAATACAAATGGCGGATGCCGGGGAAATATCCTGGTCTTTGAAAACATGCTCAGTGGCAAATCTATGAATGGCAACAATGATTTGATCTTCCGCCAGAGAAAGATTTTGCGCGCATTTCAGGCCGCGCCGATTGTTCAGAAGATCACGTTCTGCCTGTTCTCTGGTCTCGCTCAGGGTCGTTTTGAGCAATGCAAGAAAAGCAGAACGGGCCTGAGGTGAAGAGGGGTCCTGTTCACCAATGTCCTTTAGAATTTGTGTCAGAAGCATGTCTGCGGTTTTAAGCACAAAATGCTTTTTTGCCGTGCGCGACGGTTTTTTATCCGCCCGGACTTCATTCTTGGCGGGAACCCTAGTTTTTGGCATCGCTTTGCGCCGCCTTTTTCAATTCATACATAAATTCAATTGCCTGACGCGGGGTCATCTCATCCGGGTTCAGTTTTTCCACCAGGGCCAAAACTTCACACGGCTCTTGTGTCGGGAGGGGGGGCCGATGGGTAAACAGGGGCAGGTCATCAAGGAACCTGCCCGGCGTATTGGCATCCTGACTTTCAAGCATGGTGAGAATTTCTCTGGCTCGCTGCAAAACAGAATCAGGCAGACCGGCAAGCCGGGCCACCTGAATACCATAAGAGCGATCCGCCGCCCCGGCCACAACTTCGTGCAGAAATATGACTTCCCCTTTATATTCACGCGCCTTCATCGTGTGGTTTGATACCCGCTCCAAAATGGAGGCCAGCGCCGTCATTTCGTGAAAATGGGTGGCAAAAAGTGCGCGCGAACCATTTGCCTCATGCAGGGCCTCCGCCGTGGCCCAGGCAATGGACAGGCCGTCAAATGTTGCAGTACCGCGCCCGATTTCATCCAGAATCACCAATGACTTTTTTGTAGCCTTATTCAGGATTTCCGCGGTTTCAACCATTTCCACCATGAAAGTGGAACGGCCACGGGCAATATCATCCGACGCGCCAACGCGGGAAAACAAACGGTCCACAATGCCGATATGGGCGGCACGGGCAGGGACATAGGCCCCGATTTGAGCAAGAATGGCAATGAGCGCATTCTGGCGCAAAAAAGTGGACTTACCCCCCATATTCGGCCCGGTTACCAGCCAGAGCTGGCCCCCTTTGCTCTTTTCCCCGGCGCCCTTGACTTCACTCAGGTCGCAATTGTTGGTGACAAATGTCTCCCCGTTTCGCGCCAGGGTTTGTTCCACCACCGGATGACGTCCCCCCTCGATGTTAAACGCAAGCGAAGTGTCGATGAC
>WFOP01000057.1 GCA_015487985.1 Hyphomicrobiales bacterium | reverse complement strand
GGCGGCGCTTTCTATGCAAAAAGGAAAAAACAACAATGTCTCGTAATGGCGATCAGGCATTTCTTAAATCCGACGTGTTGGGCCGCTGGGATGAGGCCACCTATGGCGGCGCCCTGAGTTTTTTGCGCCGAAAATATTCCCGCGACCTTGAAGGCGTGGACGTTGCGGTCAGTGGGGTGCCCTATGATTGCGCCGTGACCTATCGCTCGGGTTGCCGCTTTGGTCCGCGCGCTATCCGCGAAGCCTCGGTGCAATTGGCGGAACTGGACGCTTTCCCCTTTGGTTTTGATCCCTTTGAAAGACTGGCGGTGGTGGATTGGGGCGACGCGCAAATTGATCCCCATCATCCTGAGACGGTGCCAAAAGATATTGAAGCCCACGCGCAAAATATCATTGAAAACGGCACCAAAATGCTCACCTTTGGCGGCGATCATTTCGTTGCCTATCCACTGATCAAAGCCCATGCGCAAAAATATGGTCCCATCACGCTGGTGCAGTTTGATGCCCATTGCGACACATGGGAGGATGACGGGGTAAAACTTGACCATGGCTGTATGTTCTCGCGCGCAGTGGCCGAGGGGGTGATTGACGTAACCAAATCCACCCAGATTGGCCTGCGCACCTATAATGACAGCGATCATGGTTTTGAAATCCTCACATCCCCCTGGGTGCATAGAAACGGCATTGATGCCGCCCTTGAAATCATCAAACAGCGGGCAGGGGACAGCCCGGTCTATATTTCGTTCGATATTGACGGGCTTGACCCCGCCTTTGCGCCGGGCACCGGCACCCCGGTATCCGGCGGTCTGGCCAGTTGGCAGGGGCTTGAATTTATTCGTGGCATGGGGTCTTTGAATCTCATCGGCATGGATGTGGTGGAGGTTTCCCCTCCCTACGATCATGCTGAAATCACCGCATTGGCCGCCGCCACGGTGGCCCATGACTGGCTTTGCCTGCTGGCGGAGAAAAAAGGTGTCAAACGTAAACCGGTCGGCAGGCTCTAGGACACGAAAATGAAAATTGGAATTTTGCAAACCGGACGTGTGCCTGAACACATGCAGCCAGCCCATGGGGATTATGACAGCATTTATCAGCGCTTTCTGGGTAGGCGGGGGTTTGAGTTCGATGTCTATCCGGTGCTTGATGGCGTATTGCCCACCAGTCCGACATCCGCAGAAGGCTGGATTATTACGGGTTCAAAATTCAGCACCTATGGGGGCTATGACTGGATTGCACCGCTGGAGGCGTTTTTGCGTGCGGCATACGCAAAAGAGGTGCCTATAATCGGGGTATGTTTCGGGCATCAGATACTGGCCCAGGCCCTTGGTGGCAAGGTTGAAAAATTCCTCGGTGGCTGGTCCGTGGGGGCAACAACCTATGATATGGGGCCGGGTAAAGCCCCCCAGACCATTATGGCCTGGCATCAGGATCAGGTAACCCAATTACCTCCCGGAGCGAGCGTGGCCGGCCGTTCTGATTTTTGCAAATATGCGATGCTGTCCTATGGTACAAAGGCGTTAAGCATTCAGGCTCATCCCGAGTTTACCCCGGAATTTATGAATGATTTAATAGAGGCAAGGCGCGATATTTTGCCCGATGATATCGTTGAAGCCGCGCAAAAAAACATGGATGCGCCATTGTCTGCAAATGAGGTTGCCGACCAGTTTGAAGCATTTTTCAAAATGAATAAAAGGAAATAAGCCGATGGATTTCGTTTCGCGCTTTCCCAAATCCACCCGCGACTGGCTGAACGGGCGCCGTGTGGAGGAAGTAGAATGTATCATCGCGGACTTTGTGGGCATGTCCCGTGGCAAGGCCATGCCAGCGGCAACCTTTGCGCGTTCGGGGCAGACCTTTCTGCCCCTGTCCATTTTTTACCAGACTATCGCCGGGGATTATGTGGATATGGAAATTAAAAACCAGTGGACAGAATCCGACATGGTTCTGACCCCTGATTATTCCACCGCAGTTGCCGCCCCCTGGTCCGATGATGTGTCCGTGCAGGTTATCCACAATGTCAGCGACCTTGAAGGTAATCCGGTTAAAATCGTGCCGCGCAACGTTCTTAAGCGGGTACTTTCCTTTTATAAAGCTGAGGGCTGGACCCCCACTGTGGCCCCTGAAATCGAGTTTTACCTGACCAAGCGCAATATTGATCCTGCCAAACCCATTGAACCCCCCATGGGCCGCACCGGCCGCCGCGTGGTGTCGCGTCAGGCCTATTCCATGATGGCGGTGGATGACTATGGCGCCGTGATTGATGATATTTATGAATATGCGGAAGCGGTGGGCCTGGAGATTGATACGATAATACAGGAGGGGGGCGCCGGCCAGATTGAAATCAATCTGGTGCATGGTGACCCGGTCCGGCTGGCCGATCAGGTATTTTATTTCAAGCGTCTTATTCGCGAAGCGGCATTGAAAAACGATTGTTTTGCCACCTTCATGGCCAAGCCCATGCAGGATGAACCCGGCAGTGCCATGCACATCCACCAATCAGTTCTGAATGAAAGCGGGCAAAATATTTTCAGC
>WFOP01000056.1 GCA_015487985.1 Hyphomicrobiales bacterium | reverse complement strand
ATGTGTATAAGAGACAGAGGTTGACGGGGTGATGCTGGGCCAGACCAGTGCGCGCCGCAAAACCGCTGCCGAATCAGGGCGTCGTCCACGGTTTTTGCATCGTCGCAAATAGGTTCAAAATTCAAAAGTTGCGTTTTGGTCAGCCGATTAGAACCTGAACTCCAACCAGAATGCACCCGTGAGGCCGGCCCCAATGCGCGGGCTGGCCTTCAGGGTGCTTTTGCCGTCGGTTTTGGGCTAAAACTTATATTCAAGCCATAATGCAAGGGTGAGGGCCAGCCCGACAAAATGATTGGCCTTGAACCGCAACAGTGCGTTTGCCGGGTCATTGAATTTGAGCGTTATCACCTGCCACAGCAAAATCAATGCGGGCAAGATCATTGCGCTCTGAAAAATCACACCGGCCCCGGCGGCAGTCCCCGCCCATGTCCAAAGGGCCAATGCCCCGGCATAGAACAGGCCAACCAGCCATTTGGTATGTTTGGCAAAAAGCCGGGCCGTGGACTTAACCCCGATCAGCGCGTCGTCTTCAATATCCTGCATGGCATAAATCGTATCATAGCCAATGGTCCATAAAACCGCCCCCCCATAGAGCAGGAGCGGGGGCAGATATAATTGCCCCACCTGTGAGGTCCACCCCATCAGCGCGCCCCAGGAAAAAGCCAACCCCAGAAATAATTGCGGCCACCATGTAACACGCTTCATAAACGGATATATGACAACCAGCACCAGCGAAGCGACCCCAAGCCAGATGGAATAGGAATTGAACCGCACCAGCACAATCAGCCCCACCAGAGCCTGTGCCACCAGAAAAACTGCCGCCTGATTGCGTGTAACCTGCCCGGCAGGTAAGGGGCGTGAACGGGTACGGGCAACTTTCTGGTCGATGTCCTGATCGACCAGATCGTTAAATGTGCATCCCGCACCGCGCATCACCAGCGCCCCGATAAAAAACAGAATTAGAATTTGAAAATTAAAACCGTTGGGGGGAATGGCAACTGAGGCCAGCCCCACCCCAAAGGCGCATGGCCAAAACAACAACCAGATGCCGATTGGTCGGTCCAGCCGGGCCAGTCGCAGATAGGGGCGGCTGAATTCAGGCGCCCACATATCAACCCAATTGGCCTTTTGTGCATCGGCAACCGGAGCGGAAACACCATTACTTTGTTTGTTTGAGTTCATTGTTGCGCAACCCTGTTTGTCCGGTGAACGCTAGTGACCGGCCAAAAGAAGTCAACCCGATATTCTTTTGCGTCCCCAGCCGAACAAGGGTTGGTGAACTATTGTTCATCGTAATATGGCGATTAAGCATTGCTTTGTTGGAAAACCAGCTTATGTTCAAAAATGACAATAGATGTTTTGAATAGTTTTATGCGAGTTTTTATGGTGTCCTCCTCCCCTAGTTCTTCTGCGCTGATTGACAGCAAATCCGACATGATCGATGCCCTCGCCAAAGGGTGTAAACCCAAGGATGAGTGGCGCATTGGCACCGAACATGAAAAATTTGTATTCTATAAAGCTGACAATTCCCAGGTCCCCTATGAGGGAGAAAACGGCGTTCGCGCCCTGTTGGAGGCAACGCAAAAGCACTCCAACTGGATACCGTTAATGGATGAGGGCAACCTGATCGGCTTGAAAGACCCGGTCGGGGGGGGAGCAATTTCGCTGGAACCGGGGGGGCAGTTCGAATTGTCCGGTGCGCCGTTGCAAAATCTGCATCAGACCTGTTCGGAAACCGCAGAGCATCTTAAATTGCTGCGGGATATTGCCGCTCCGATGGGGATCGGGTTTTTAGGTCTGGGGGTAAGCCCCACATGGGGACTGGATGACATTTCCCCCATGCCCAAAAGCCGTTACGGGATTATGAAACCCTATATGGAAAAAGTGGGCACCCTTGGCACATCCATGATGTTTCGCTCCTGTACGGTACAGGCGAATCTGGATTTTTCCGATGAACAGGACATGGTCAGAAAATTTCGGGTTTCCCTGGCGTTGCAACCTGTTGCCACCGCTTTATTTGCCAATTCCCCTTTTCTTGAAAACAGGCCGAACGGCTATTTGTCCTTCCGCTCACATATCTGGAAAAATACCGATAATGCACGCACCGGCATGCTGCCGTTTGTATTTGAGGATGGAATGGGGTTTGAACGCTATGTGGATTATGCCCTTGATGTGCCCATGTATTTTGTCATGCGCCAGGGCCAGTATGTGAATTGCGCCGGGGAAAGTTTTCGTGAATTTTTAGATGGAAAACTGCCTCAATTGCCGGGTGAAAAGCCAACTGTCGCTGACTGGGAAGATCATATTTCAACGATTTTCCCCGAAGTTCGCCTAAAGCAGTTCCTTGAGATGCGCGGTGCCGATTGTGGGGCCTGGGCTGATATATGTGCATTGCCTGCCCTGTGGGTGGGATTGTTATATGATCAAAATGCGCTTGATGCCGCATGGGATTTTGTGAAGGACTGGAGCGAAGAAGAGCGCCAGACATTGCGGGACGAAGTGCCAAAAACCGCCATTCATACGAAGTTTCGCCACGGCACGGTGAAGGACATTGCCAAAGAGGTGCTCAAGTTCAGTGCAGCCGGTCTTAAAGCCCGTGCAAATCTGAACTGGGAACAGGTGGATGAGACTCAGTTTCTGGCCCCTCTCAATCATATTGTTGAAACGGGTAAAACCTCCGCCGAGCGTTTGCTGGAACGCTATGAAGGGGAATGGCATAAAGACCTCAATCAGTTATATAAGGAATTGATGATCTGACAAACGTGCCTGATGGCTATCCTGTCAGGGGCCAAGGGCTATTGCGCCGCCTGTCGGCTGAGCGGATCATTCCCCTCAAGATTGCCAAGGCTGGCCACAATATGGTCGGCGAGCGCATCATAAATTCCCCCATAGGCATGACTGGCCCGCATCACCGCGACCTGTGCGTCGGGCAGTTTGGGTAATCCCTCTTTTGCGCCAAGAACCTGCATCCCCTGTTGCAGCGCGCTTTCGGGGAGAATTCCAACGGCCAGATCCGATAAAACTGCGCTGGTGATGGCGGTGGCATTGGAGGAAGTATAGGCAATGCGAAAATCCCGCGAGAGTTTGTTGAGGGATTCCACGGCATCGGCCCGCCAGCAGCAACTGTGATCCCCCACTGCCAGGGGTAAAGGGTCCGATTTGATTGCCATGCCATTGCGCCCCCCCACCCAGAACATCTTTTCGGTGCGAAACACTTCGCCGAACTCGTGTTGGGTGCCCTGGGTGAACACCACCAGATCAAATTTACCCGAGTGCATGCCCGACAAAAGGTCATCGGAAGCATGGCATTTTACATCCACTGCAATTTTGGGATGTGTACGCTGAAACTGGGACAGGATGACCGGCAGCAATCGCACCGCATAATCGTCCGGCACGCCGAAATGGATCGATCCGGTAAGTTCAGCATTGGAAAACAGGTCAACAATTTCCGCATTGATGCGCAACATGCGCCGCGCCCGCGTATAGAGTTCATTCCCCTGCGCGGTGAGGGTAACCGAACGCCCCTCCCTTGAAAACAGGGCTTCATCCAGCCTTTCTTCAAGCCGTTTGATCTGCATCGAGACGGCGGACTGGGTTTTGTGCACCCGCCGCGCCGCCTCGGTAAAACTGCCGCAATCGGCAATGGCACAAAAACTTTGTAACTGGTCCAGATCAAGGGGGGTTGCCATGGGGTCTCCATCACAGAAATTGATAGGTTGGATGAAATCTATTTGTTAGACTAATGAATGGCAAGCCCCTAAATTGAGAGCATAAACAAACGCACCGACCCAAAACAATCTGCCATGAGGGCTATGATTTGGGGGAGGCAACCCAAGGAGAACGACTATGAACATGATGAAATCCATCAAAAATTATTTCGCCAATAAAGCATCTGCGCGTAGTTTGGCTCAGATGGATGCCCACCAGCTCAATGATCTGGGATTGAACCGGGGCGATCTTTTTGACGCGCGTTATATGGATGGAGCTTCGCGCTCGGCGTTTTTTAACACCCGCCGTCACCACATTGCCAACATATGGGTGAACTGATTTTCAAATCAGCTGCGGGGAAACCCGGCACACTTCAAGCGATCCCCAGGGGCCATTAATGCTTGGTCTGACCCTTCTCTGCCAACGGCTGAGGAGGGTTTTTTTGTATTTGTGATCCGTTCTGCCGGGAAAGGTCGGCAATCAGCCGCAACGCAACATATATTGCAAACAGGGCAAAGGGCACACTTCCCAGAACCATTCCATAGGCAATGCCCGGCAGGTCTCCCCACATGGCGCCAAGGGTGACAAACGGCACAACCCCTATTGTTTGGCGTGACCAGTTGAAGGCGGTGGCCCACAGGGGCTTGCCCAGATTGTTGAACGCGGCATTGGTGACAAACAACAGCCCGTTGAAAAAGAATGCTGCCGCCATGATTGTGCAAAACAGGGTAATCATCAGCGCCATGTCCCCGGTGGCGGAATAGGCCTCGATAATGTAGTTGCGGGCGAAGTAAAGCGTGCCCCAGGCAAACAGCACATAGACCGTGTTGAATTTAATGCCATCAATCAGCCCCTGGCGAGATCTGTCATAAAGTCCGGCTCCAAAATTCTGTCCGATAATCGGACCCACCGCACCCGAAAGAGCAAAAATCACCCCGAATGCCAAAGGCACCAGCCGATCAACAACCGCCATCCCCGCCATGGCGCTGTCCCCGTAATCGGCAACCTTTTGCGCCACCAGAAACAATCCCACCGGTGCCGCAAGATTGGTGGCCATCGCCGGCACCCCCACTTTTGCCATGTCCAGCAAATCGGCCAGCACCTGTTTGAATTTTGACCATGTCACCAGCTTTTTGGTGCCAAGCACATAATAAAGGCCAAGGAGCGCAAAACTTAAGCGGGCAATCAGCGAAACAACGGCGGCTCCGGTAACCTGCATATCCAGAACAAAAATAAATATCGGATCGAGTGTGGCGGTGAAAATGCCCCCCGCAAGGGTAATATACATGGATTCTTTTGCTTCCCCCCAGGCGCGCAATATGCCCATGCAAATCATGCCGATTGCCATAAACGGCATGCCCGGCAAAATGATTCTGAGATAGGTTTGCGCGTGGGACAGGGATGAACCGGTGGCCCCCAGGGTCCCCAGAAACCAGTCAGTCGTGATAAAAAGAATGGTGGCAAAAACCGCCCCGAACAAAAAGGCACCAAGTATGGCAGACCCCCCATAGCGTTTGGCAAGCGCCTGATTTTCCTGACCGATTGATTTTGCGATCAAAACCGATGAGCCGATCATCATACCAACGGTAACCGCAATCAAAAACCCGATGACATAGCTCGCCCGCCCAACCGCTGCGGTTTGGGCCGGGTCGTTGAGCTTTGAAATATAAAACAGGGTGACTGCATCAACAAAAAACAATGCCATCATACCGATGGCCGCCGTTGAGGTCATAACGATGACGTGGCGCATTGTAGAGCCCTGTGTGAACACGGCCTTGCGCCCTTTTGTCTTGCCAGACATTCAGAACTCCAGAAAAACCAGTTACTTGAAACCCGGGAACATTGGGTCCAGGCACGAATCTATAGAGGGGGAAGGATAGTGACGCAAGAGAGCAAAATCCCCTTTTGTCTGTTTGGCATTACCTTGCCGTTTTGCAAAAGGGAGATTGATTTGACTGCTAAGCGACAAAGGGTTTAGGGCAGGGCCTCAAAACCGGAGGTGAATCCAACCAGCGATACCGGAATGCCAATGCCCTCCTCAGGGGTCTTGAATACAACAAAAATTGCGGTTTGCCCACCTGAGAGCACGTCGATCAGGTTTTCATCCATAATCACCTCGGCAATGCAGCCCTCGGGCATGCACCGCACAAACGCCACCCGTCCCATGTCCTGGCCATCAATATTCAAACCAAGACCGTTGGGCAGCAAAACACCAAGAGGGGCCAGAATACGCAATATGGTGAACTGTTGATCCGCCGTTTTAAGCACCACCACGCGCAAACCAACATTGGGCTGATTATCTGCGGTGACGGTTTGAATAATCGCGCATTGCTCGGAAGTGGCACCCGGCGGGGTGTCGCAACTAAGCTGCCAGTCACCATGTTGCGCCCGAACGACCCCTTGTGAAAACGCAGGCAAACCGGTGGCCGCCATACTCAAAATAATCGTAAATATGGTAGCGATTGCGGGGCGCAAGATATTTATCACTTTAACGTAGTCTCCTAAAAAGGCGCTTATAGCGGATTTGATTTCAACATATTCTGTGTTCAGTAGCCGCCCCCTCTTGTCAAGCAAATGAGGCGAGTTGGTGAAAATTTGCAACGCCGGGGATATTTTTTATCACTTTATCTGGCGTGTCGAGATAAAAATTTGAGGGGTCAGTGCCATTTTGTCGCACCCCCCCCACTTGCCTCCCCCCCTTCAATTGATCTAAATCAATTAAGTACAATTGATCTAAGTCAATTAAATAGATATGAAGTAGGGTGACGCGAGTCGCGTGAATTGTGTCATTTGCCCGGTTTGATTGATGGGGAGACATCTCTCAGAGAAGGGTCGGGCAGTGGTTTTGAAATCCAAGGGGGGTTCTGTGCAGAACATTTTTTCACATCTGGCCGATTTGTGCGCCAAATCAAAAACGATGATCGTTGGCGTCTTTGCCGCGTTGATAGCTCTTTTTCCCTTTTCCGCCATGGCGCAGGTGGAGCCAATGGCCGGGCAGGCGGTTGACCGTCAGACAGGCTTTCAGCTTTCGGTAACGCCCATCATGGATTCAATCGTTGCTTTTCACGATGGAATTCTAATGTGGATTATTACCATCATCGTGATTTTCGTGACAATTCTGCTGGCCTATATCATTGTTCGCTACAACAAGCGCGCCAATCCCATCGCCTCAAAAACCACCCATAATGTCTTGATTGAGGTTATATGGACTGTAGTGCCGATCATTATTCTGATCGTTATTGCTGTCCCCTCCTTTGGTGTTTTGGCCGACCAGCAGACAATTCCTGACGGGGAGCGCAAATATCTTGGTTCCAACGTTTTTTCCTTTGGGGAAGTGGATATGCCGGCCCCGGAGCTGACCATCAAGGCCACGGGCGTTCAGTGGAGTTGGGACTATGACTATGTGGACTATGAAGGGGCGGATTTCTCCTCCTTCATGTTGTCCGATGAAGAGCGGCTGGCGCAAAAACCCAATGAGCCACGTTTGCTGGCTGTGGATTACAGCCTCGTTGTTCCCGTGGACACCACCGTGCGTGTGCAGGTAACGGCCGCTGATGTGATCCACGCATTTGCCGTGCCCTCATTCGGCATCAAGATTGACGCTGTACCGGGCCGCCTGAACGAAACATGGTTCAATGTGCGCAAAACCGGCATCTATTACGGGCAGTGTTCAGAACTGTGCGGCAAGGACCATGCGTTTATGCCGATTTCTGTGCGCGTGGTGACAAAAGACGAATTTGCAGCCTGGCTCGCCAAGTTTCAGTCCGATGGGATTGAAGCCGCCGCCGAAATGCTGCCGCCGATCAGTTAAACCCGAAAAAATTATTATTCAATTCGACTAAAAGAATAAAAAGAGGAAGCGAATATGGCTGAAGCAGTAGCGGGACAACAGGGCGCACATGATCATCCGACCGGATGGCGGCGTTATGTATACTCCACCAACCACAAGGACATCGGCACGATGTACCTGTATTTCGCAATTTTTGCGGGGATTTTTGGTGGGGTTCTTTCCGGCCTGATGCGTTGGGAGCTTGCAGAGCCCGGTATTCAGGTTTTTCACGGCCTGGCCTCTATGGTTTATGGTTTTGAAGGCGATGCCGCCATTGATGGCGGCAAGGAAATGTTCAACGTTTTCACCACGGCTCACGGCTTGATCATGGTGTTTTTCATGGTCATGCCTGCCCTGATCGGGGGCTTTGGCAACTGGTTTGTGCCCATTATGATCGGCGCGCCTGATATGGCCTTTCCGCGGATGAACAACATTTCCTTCTGGTTGTTGCCTGCCGCTTTCACGCTGCTTTTGATGTCACTGTTCTTTGAGGGGGCGCCGGGAAGTTTTGGCGCCGGGATAGGCTGGACGGCCTATGCGCCATTGTCCACAACGGGAAGTCCGGGGCCTGCGGTTGATTTCGCCATTCTCTCGCTTCACCTTGCTGGGGCATCTTCCATTCTGGGGGCGATTAACTTTATCACCACCATTTTCAATATGCGCGCTCCGGGCATGACAATGCACAAAATGCCGCTGTTCCCGTGGTCCGTTCTGGTTACCGCATTTCTGTTGTTGCTGTCCCTGCCGGTTCTGGCTGGCGCGATAACCATGCTTCTGACCGACCGGAATTTTGGCACGGCATTCTTTTCACCTGAAGGTGGCGGGGATCCGATTTTGTACCAGCATCTGTTCTGGTTCTTTGGTCATCCCGAAGTTTATGTTCTTATCCTTCCGGCTTTCGGCATCGTTTCTCATATTGTTTCAACCTTTTCCAAAAAGCCCATTTTTGGCTATCTGGGCATGGTTTATGCAATGGTTGCGATTGGATTTGTCGGCTTTGTTGTTTGGGCGCACCATATGTATACAACCGGTCTTTCCCTTGATGTTCAGCGCTACTTTGTTGCCGCTACAATGGTTATTGCGGTGCCCACCGGGGTGAAGATTTTCTCCTGGATTGCCACCATGTGGGGCGGCTCGATTACCTTCCGCACGCCCATGCTCTGGGCGCTTGGTTTCATCTTCCTGTTCACCGTTGGTGGTGTAACCGGCGTGGTTCTTGCCAATGCCGGTGCTGACCGGGCCTTGCACGATACCTATTATGTTGTGGCCCACTTCCACTACACCATGTCCCTTGGCGCAACATTTGGTGTGTTTGCCGGCTGGTACTACTGGTATCCAAAAATGTTTGGCCACATGTATAACGAGTTCTTGGCCAACATCCATTTCTGGCTGACATTTATCGGCGTGAACATGGTGTTCTTCCCCCAGCACTTCCTGGGACTGGCAGGCATGCCGCGCCGCTATGTTGATTACCCGGATGCGTTTGCATTCTGGAACTATATTTCTTCACTCGGTTATCTGGTTACTCTTGTGGGCGTCACTGTCTTTGTTTGGGTGATCGTTGAGGCACGCCTGAAAAAGCGCGCCACAACAGATAATCCCTGGGGCGAAGGGGCAACAACGCTGGAATGGACGCTGACTTCACCGCCGCCTTTCCACCAGTTTGAAACTCTTCCACGGATTAAGTAGAGGAAAACAGTTTGGCATATCTGGACAGCAGCGCAGACATACAACAGGCGGATATTGGCGCCGATGTAAGCGACTATTTTGCGCTGCTGAAGCCCCGCGTAATGTCTCTGGTGGTGTTTACCGCCCTCGTGGGCATGTTGCTGGCGCCAAACGGTTTGCATCCCTTTGTCGGTTTGCTGGCAATTTTGAGCATCGCCATCGGTGGCGGCGCTGCCGGGGCACTCAATATGTATTTTGATGCCGATATAGACGCCATCATGAGCCGGACCAAAAACCGGCCCATTCCCGCCGGACGGATCAAGAAAAATCAGGTGCTCGGCTTTGGCCTGTTTCTCACCGGGTTTTCCGTGCCAATTCTGGGTCTCGCAACAAATTTCATGGCCGCCGGCCTGTTGGCGCTGACAATTTTTTATTATGTGGTGATTTACACTATCTGGCTCAAACGCATTACACCGCAAAATATTGTAATCGGGGGCGCTGCCGGCGCATTTCCGGTAATGATCGGCTGGGTTGCGGTAACCGGTTCTGTCAGTATTGAGGCATTGGTGCTGTTTTCCATCGTTTTTCTTTGGACGCCGCCCCATTTCTGGGCGCTGGCCCTATATAAAAAAGGTGATTATGAAGCAGCCAAAATCCCTATGCTGCCCAATGTGGCAGGGGAAAATGCGACGATCCTTCAAATAATCGTCTATTCCGTTTTGCTGGCCATTGTCGGGGTACTTCCGGTTGTTTTTGGATTTGCAGGTTATTTCTATGGCGCGGTTGCATCGGTGCTGGGCCTGACAATGATCGTGTTGGCAATTCGTCTGAGGGGCGTGGAGCAGAAACAGATGCGTCAGCGTGCCCGCAAGCTGTTCACGTTCTCACTGTCCTATCTGTTTGTGATTTTTCTTGTACTTCTGCTTGAGACACTTGTCCTGCGCATGACCGGAGCTGCCTGATATGAGCGATCCCCAAAAAACGCCTGAGGAAATGCCCAAAGACACCCCTCAAGCCCATGATCAGCAGGTGTTAAGTGAAGAATATAAAAAGCGCCAACGCCGCCGCTCCGCAGCCATTGCGATTGGATTGGTTGGGCTGGTGGCGTCATTTTATATTCTGACCATGGTGAAATTAGGTCCTGAACTGTTTTCAAGGGCATTGTAATCATGGTTTCTCTGGATACAGTTTCTAGTCCAACACCGCAAAAAAGAAGCAATCTGTCGATTGCCATTATATGCGCCGGCATTGTTCTGGGCATGGTGGGGCTTTCCTATGCCGCTGTGCCGCTTTATCAGTTGTTCTGTCAGGTGACGGGGTTTGGCGGCACCACGCAGGTTTCGGCCGGCAATGTAAATGGCATAATTGATCGCACCATGAGTGTGCGTTTTGATTCAAATATTTCAAGCGATTTGCAATGGACGGTCAAACCCGCCCCAACCATGACCGATAAAATCGGCGTTGTGCAGGTGGTCAACTATGTCGCCACCAACACTTCGGATAAAGAAATCACCGCCACCGCCACCTTTAACGTGGCCCCCGATATTGCAGGGGCCTATTTTAACAAAATAGAGTGTTTTTGTTTTACGGAACAAACGCTGGCCCCCGGTGAATCGGTTGAAATGCCAATAACTTTCTTTCTGGACCCCGATCTGGATGGGGTGCCTGAACTCGATACAGTGCGTGAAATCACACTGTCCTACACATTCTTTAACGTTGATACCGGGAGTAGCTAAGCATGTCCGCTCAAACTAAAAATCACGATTATCACCTTGTGGACCCAAGTCCCTGGCCTGCCCTTGCTTCGCTTTCCGCTTTCATTATGGCAGTGGGTGCCATTGCATGGATGCGCGATATAAGCCCGTGGCCGTTCTTTATCGGTTTTGCCGGCGTGCTGTATAGCGCCTTTGTGTGGTGGGCTGATGTTATCAAGGAAGCCAACTCCGGGGATCACACCCCTGTGGTGCAACTGCATCATCGTTATGGCATGATCCTGTTTATTGCCTCTGAAGTCATGTTCTTCGTTGCCTGGTTCTGGGCCTATTTTGACGGTTTCTTCCGTGTTGACGATGTGGAGCAGTTTGCGCGCGTTGCAGCCACCGGGGGCATTTGGCCCCCCGCTGGTGTGGAAGTTTTTGATCCATGGCACCTGCCATTGTTTAATACGTTGATTTTGTTGGCCTCGGGCACGGCGGTAACCTGGGCGCACCATGCCCTGCTTGAAGATGATCGTAATGGATTCAAATGGGGATTGATTCTGACAATTGTGCTGGGAGCACTGTTTTCTGTTGTGCAGGTGATTGAGTATTCAGCAGCCACATTTTCATTTTCGGGCAATATCTATGGCTCGACATTTTTCATGGCCACAGGTTTCCATGGTTTTCACGTTCTGATCGGAACAATATTCCTGATCGTATGTCTGGTGCGTATGATGAAAGGCGATTTCACATCAAAACAGCATCTGGGTTTTGAATTTGCCGCCTGGTACTGGCATTTTGTGGACGTGGTCTGGTTGTTCCTGTTTGCCTCAATTTATGTTTGGGGTTCTATGGGGGCTGTTATCAGTCACGGTTGATCTCAAAGGGGAGGGACTTTGGATCAGGGCGCGCCTTTTCAAAAGAGGCGCGCTTTTTCCTTTCCTTCCGTTCAGCCCGCTTAGTTCAGGTCATGACCGGGGATTGGTTCTATCTGCTCCATAAGGTTCAAATCTTTTGGATTACATTGACTATTTGTCCCCGATTGTACTGTCCCCTCTACTCAAGGGGGGAACAATGTGCGATTGGTTATTCCAAATATACCTATGAGGAACACGTTGAGTAATTCACCACAAAGTGACCCGTCGCTCCAGAACAAACCCGGCTCTGCAAGCTGGGGGTTCATTCTTTTTATGCTGGCGCTCACCATGTTGTTTGTCTTTTTGGGCAATTGGCAGATGAACCGGCTGCAACAAAAAGAAGCCATGATTTCAGCGGTTGCAGAACGCATTAATCTGGCCCCCGCCCCGTTGCCACCGATTGCTGAATGGGTGGGCTTTGACCCCGAAGTTTACAACTTTCGCCCCTTAAGGGTATCGGGGCGTTTTGACCATGAAAAAACTGTTCGCGTATTTACAGCCCTTGAAGATGCCAACGGTCGTTTTTCCGGCCCCGGTTATTGGATTGTCGCGCCGCTGATGTTGGAGGGGGGAGGCGTACTTTTTGTAAATCGGGGCTTTGTGCCTGAAGGTCAGGCTGCCCGTTTTGCAGATGGCGGCGCGGGGCCGAGGGGAAAAGTGGATATTACCGGTGTGGCACGGGTGAGTGAAATGGTGAACAGTTTTACACCCGGCACTGATTTTGAAAACAGAATTGAATGGGTGCGAAATATTGAACGGTTAAAGCTGTTTTTAGACCCTGACACCAGGAATGTTCTGCCAATTTATCTAAATGCAGATGCCGGGGAGGCGGGGGCCCTGCCCCAGGGGGGAGAAACCAAGCTCACCATTATCAACCGGCATCTTGAATATGCCCTGACATGGTACTCATTGGCAGTACTGACCCCCATACTGCTTTTATTCTGGTGGTGGAGAAACAGGAAAAACCCCGGATGAAAATCAGGCGCATTTGAGTAGTTGCGCCTTTCGTTAGCATTGACTAATGTCCCCCGTGAAAAACGCGCCCCAAACAACTCAAGGCCAAACCACCCAATGAAATATATATCTACCCGTGGCCAGGCGGAAAACCTTGGTTTTTGTGATGCCGTTTTGGCGGGTTTGGCTACCGATGGTGGCCTTTATTTGCCAGAAACATGGCCTGAATTACCCCCTGAACAAATTTCAGGGATGGCCAATTCCTCTTATGAAGAGGTGGCTTTTGCGGTCATTTCTGAGTTTGTCTGTGGCGAGATTGAGGATAAAGTTCTCAACGAAATGATCGCCAAAGCCTATCATACATTTCGCCACCCAAGCGTGGCGCCTCTGATTGAGCTGGAGCCGGGGCATTTTGTATTGGAATTGTTCCATGGGCCAACTCTGGCCTTCAAGGATGTTGCCATGCAGTTGCTGGCCCGAATTATGGATCATATTCTTGGCGAACGCGGCAAAAGGGCAACCATCATTGGCGCAACATCAGGGGACACCGGATCAGCCGCTATTGAGGCGTTTCGCGGCCGTTCCAACACGGATATCTTTATTTTGCACCCCCATGGCCGCGTAACGGATGTGCAGCGCCGACAAATGACAACGGTGCTGGATGACAATGTGCACAATATTTCCATTGATGGCTCTTTTGATGATTGCCAGCATCTGGTGAAATCAATGTTTCTTGATACCCGGTTTCGTGATGACATGCAGTTGTCCGGCGTCAATTCCATCAACTGGGGGCGCATAGTTGCGCAAATCGTTTATTATTTCACCTCGGCAATTGCCCTTGGTGCGCCCCATCGAAAAGTCAGCTTTACAGTTCCAACGGGAAACTTCGGCGATATTTTTGCAGGATACGCCGCCAAACGAATGGGGCTGCCCATAGATAAACTGGTGATTGCGACGAATTCCAATGACATTTTGCGACGCGCGCTGGAAACAGGGCATTATCAAACCGGCAGAGTGACGGCGACGTCCAGCCCCTCGATGGATATTCAGGTATCTTCAAATTTCGAACGGCTGCTTTTTGAGGCATACGGGCGCGACCCCGATAAGGTTCGCACGATGATGAATTCACTGGCCCAGTCGGGTGGCTTTGAAATCACAGCCGATGCCCTAAAAGAAATATCCCGTGATTTTCTGGTGGGTACCAGTGACGAAAAAACAACCGGGGCAACGATCAGCCGCCATCATAATGCGGCGCAATATTTGCTTGACCCCCACACTGCTACCGGCGTTGCAGTGGCTGAACAAAACCGTTCAAAAACCAGCCCCATGATTACCCTTGCCACAGCGCACCCGGCAAAATTCCCCGATGCGGTAAAAGGTGCTGCCGGTGTGGACCCGGCATTACCTGCCTGGTTGGGAGACCTTCACAAAAGAACAGAAAAATGTGATCGACTGGCCAACGATCTTGAACTGGTTCAAAATTATATTCGCGATCGTATTACCCCCGCTTAGATAAATAAAATCCGCGGGCTGACAAACAGCCCGCAAAAGAAGCGCGTCAAAGGAGCAATTTTGTGAGCGTAAACAGCACGAAACTAGACAACGGCATGACAGTGCTGACCCACCATATGCCTCATCTTGAAAGTGCCTCCATTGGTGTTTGGGTGAAAGCCGGCTCCCGCTGGGAGCGCGAGGACGAGAGTGGCATTTCCCATCTGCTTGAACATATGGCATTCAAGGGCACAAAAACCCGCACCTCCCGCCAGGTGGTGGAACAGATTGAGCAGGTCGGCGGGGAACTCAATGCCGCAACCTCTATTGAGCATACCGGCTATTTTGCCCGGGTTCTTAAGGATGACGTACCCTTGGCCACGGATATTTTGTCCGACATTTTGTGCAATTCAGTTTTTGATGCCAAAGAGCTGGCCCGCGAACAACATGTGATTGAACAGGAAATCGGGGCCTCTCTTGATGACCCCAATGATCAGGTGTTTGATTTGTTTCAAAAGGCGGTTTTCCCCGATCAGGCCATTGGTCGTCCAATTCTTGGTACGGTAGAATCGGTTAAGAGCTTTGGCCCTGAGCAAATCCGCGCCTATATGGATCGCAATTATGTCGGCAACCGAATGGTTGTGTCCGCTGCCGGTAACGTAAACCACGAACAGCTTGTTGATATGGTGGGGGACCGGTTTGCCAACCTGAAGCCCGAGGGGGAGCTTAAACCGGTCAGCGCCAACTATGTGGGGGGGGATAAACGCAAAACTTCCGATCACGAACAGGCCCATATTATTCTGGGACTTGAAGGGCGCCCCTATAATTCCGACGGCTTTTATGCCGCGCAAATTCTCGCATCGATTCTTGGCGGGGGCATGAGTTCGCGCCTGTTTCAGGAAGTGCGCGAAAAACGTGGACTTTGTTATTCGGTTTATGCCTTTCACTGGGCCTTTGCCGATAGTGGTGTATTTGGCGTTTCCGCTTCCACGGGAGAGGCTAATGTCGGTGAACTGGTCAAGGTCATACTGGACCAGTTGCGCTCCGGTATCAGTAAAATTTCCGATGAAGAGGTGATGCGGGTGCGCAATCAGATTCGTGCCGGCATGCTGATGTCCCTTGAAAGCCCCGCTGCCCGCGCCGGTCAGCTTGCCCGCCAGCAGATACTTTGGGGGCGCACAATCGAAATGAGCGAAACCATTGAACGGATCAACAGAATTGATGCTGACCGGGTAAAAGAAATTGCCTCCCAACTGTTCTCCAGTGACAATTTATCAATTGCGGCTAACGGCCCGGTGAAAAACCTGCCTGAATACAGCGAAATTGTCAGTCACTTTTCTTCCTGATCAGATGTTTGGATTTTTTCCAAACAGTTCTAAAACTCAACTGAGGGGACAGGGGATAAAATTATGCCTGCCCGAAAAGGCGAACTATGTTGAATGGCTGAGTCTGCGCAACCGGAACAAGGAATTTTTGACGCCGTTTGAACCCAAATGGGCCGCTGTTGATCTGACAGCCCGCAGTTTTTCACTAAGGGTAAAAAATGCACGCCGGGCCGCCAGACAAGGAACCGATTATTCATTTTTTATCTTTGACACCGGCGCCAATGGAAAAAAAGCTCCCGCTTCAATTCTGGTGGGGGGCATAACCTTGTCAAATGTTCGTTATCGGGCTGCCCGCCATGCAAATATTGGATATTGGCTGGGTAAAGAATACCTGGGCATGAATTATATGGGACGCGCAATGGCTCTTTGTCTTGACTTTGCCTTTAACAGCTTGAAATTGCAACGTGTTCACGCGGCCAGCATGCCCCATAACCAGTCTTCCATAAATGTATTGCTTAAGGCCGGATTTGAAAAAGAAGGATTTTCCCGCGAATTTTTACAGATTGCAGGGACATATCAAGACCATAATCTTTATGGATTAACCGCCAGACACTATATGACAATTAAGGGCAATTAATCTATGTGCTTGAAGCTAGGCCAATTCCCCGTTACCAAGGGGATTGTGGGGGGCTTGCAAGAGATTTGCGCGCCGTTTGCAAGCGGAAAAGTACAATATAAGCGCGTTGCCGGACGCTCAAATCTGATATATGAGATGCCGGAACAGCTTCGAACAAAGGGAAGACCAAGGGGGGCGGCAGTCAACCGAATTGGTCTGGAAGTAGCCGACGAACATGCGTAATTTTGTGAGTCTGGCGGTGGTAGTAGCGTTTTTCATCCTCTTTGCTGTGTCGGGCAAAGCCTTTGAAGTGATCGCAACGCCACCGGATGTAAATGCTGTTAACCTGAGCGCTGCTGTGGATATTGTTCCTGGCACCGAGGGGCGTGTGCGTTTGAGCACAGCGCCGGGGGCGGATGGCATTGTTCGGCGCATCGAGGTTTTGGCGGCAAAAGAAGGCACCAATCCCAATTGGGCATTGTTTGCCCTGAGCAATCCTTCTGACATTCAGATTGAGCGTCTTCTGGTTGCCCCGTTCTTTCGCATGCCCGGTTCTGGTATTTTCCGACCCGATCTGGGGGCAGAGCGTATTGCCGTTTTAACCCCCAGTGCAGGCTTGCGCCCCCAGCGTCAGGCGGACCCTGAAGCCGATGTTTTTGAAATTATTCTTGATCCCGGTGCCACGGTAACCTTTGTTGCCGAGCTGACAAATGGCGAGCTTCCCGAGCTCTTTATGTGGGAGCCAAACGCCTATCGGGACTATGTGAACTCGTTCACGCTCTTTCGGGGCACGGTTTTGGGCATTGCCGGTCTCGCAGCGGTATTTTTAACCATTATGTTTGTGGTAAAGGGGCGCGGCGTCTTTCCTGCGACTGCCGCATTTTCCTGGGCGGTTCTGATCTATCTTCTGATTGATTTTGGCGTTTTGGGGCGTTTGATCGGCGTTGGCAATGGCTCCATGCAACCCTATCGCGCCGCCGCCGAGGCAGGGCTGGCCACAACATTGTTTGGATTTTTATTCATTTATCTGAACCTTCACCGCTGGCATTTGCGGTTCCTGCATCTGGCCCTTGCCTTGTCTGCGGTCATGCTTGCTTTGATTGCATTCGCTTTCCTCCAGCCCCAAATTGCCGCAACCGTTGCCAGAACAGTTCTTTTGCTTTTGGGTATTTTGGGATTTGTATTGATATTGTTACTGGCACTGCGCGGATATGATCGTGCGGTGATGCTGGTGCCCACCTGGATCATCTATTTTGCCTGGTTGCTGTTTGGCTGGATGGTGCTCACGGGGCAGGTTTCAAACGACATCGCTCAACCCGCCGTCGCTGGTGGTCTTGTGTTAATTGTGATGCTGATCGGGTTCACAACGGTGCAACATGCGTTTGCCGAGGGACAGGTTTCCCTTGGTTCATTGTCGGAGGTGGAGCGCCGGGCGCTGGCTCTGACGGGCAGTGGAGATTTTGTTTTCGACTGGAATATTGAACGCGACAGGGTAAGCGTTTCCCCGGAACTCAATCAACGATTGGGGGAGAGAGCGGGAACCTTGCGCGGCTCAATCAAAATCTGGCTTGACCGGGTGCATGAAGAGGACCGGGATCGTTTTCGCACGGCGCTTGATACATTGGTCGAATTGCGCCGGGGCAAGGCAAATCTGGATATTCGCGTCGCCAACCATGATGGCACCTATCGGGTTTTTCGCATGCGGGTGAAACCCGTTCTTGGCAATGATGCAGCGGTATCGCGCATTGTTGGCACCTTGCAGGATGTATCGGACGAACGGGCGGCGCGTGAGCGACTTCTGCATGATTCGGTGTATGACAGTCTGACCGGTTTACCCAACAAGCAGTTGTTGCTGGACCGCCTGGAGCGCGCCTTGTTGCGCGCGCGCGCCACCGATGGGGCCAAGCCGGCGGTGCTGATTATTGATCTGGATGAATTTTCATTGCTGGATGAGCGCATTGGCCAGTCGGCTGCGGATTCGGTATTGCTGGCCGTTTCAAGGCGGATCGCACGGGTCCTGCAGCCCATGGATACACTGGCCCGGCTGTCCGGCGATCAGTTTGGCGTTATTCTGATTTCCAATGATGGCGCAACAAAAATTGCGGAAACGGCCGAGCAGATGCGCCGCGCCCTGCGCACACCCTTTAATTTTGGCGATCAGGACGTGACCCTGACTGCCTCCATTGGCATCACTATTTTTGATAATGGCGAGGCCAATGCCCAAGAGGTTCTGCGCGATGCGGAACTGGCGATGTATTATGCAAAACGTTTGGGAGGTGATCGGATTGAAGCCTATCGCGCCTCTGCCCGCTCCATTGCGGCATATGCCGAAGCCTCGGAAAAAGATCTGGAACGGGCAATGAACGAAGGTGAACTACAGGTTCACTATCAGCCCATATACGATATTCATTCGGACCGAATCATGGGTGCTGAGGCACTTATGCGCTGGAACCATCCCAGCAAAGGCGCAATCCCCCCATCCGAATTTGTTCCCCTTGCCGAGCGAAGCGGGCTGATTGAAAAACTTGGCCGATTGGCTCTGCGCCAGGCGGTAAATCAGACCGGCGACTGGATAAGCACCTTTCCGCTGGATGAAGCCTTTTTTGTTTCCATCAACCTGTCCACTTCTCAATTGTCCACGCAATCACTGCTGAATGATTTGCAAACAATGGTGACTGAAAACCCCTCATTGCCCAAACATCTCAAACTTGAGGTGACGGAAAGTCAGGTGATGATCAACCCTGAACACGCGGCATTTGTTTTGAGTGCCCTGCGTGAATTGGGGGTTGGTCTGGCGCTTGATGATTTTGGAACGGGCCATTCTTCCCTGTCCTATCTTCACCGTTTCCCCTTTGATACGGTTAAAATTCCCGCTCAATTCGTGCAGATAAGCGACAATTCGGGCATGACCCACACCCAGGCACCCATCATGCGCGCCATCATTTCACTCGCCAATGAACTGGGTCTGGCGGTTATTGCAGAAGGGGTTGAATCTGCAGATGAACTGCAACGACTGCGGGATCTGGATTGTCAAATGGCGCAGGGATATGTCTTTGATCCTGCCATGTCGGGCAATGAAATGAACCGAAAACTGGCCGCGCAGTTCTCAAATAACAGGCCTTAGAACAATAATCAGGCATGCCCGCTAAAGGCGCTGAGCGAAGCGCGGCTAACCCCGATAAGGGCCAGCGCTTTATCGTACCGGGCTTCAAAAGCAGTCTCAAACAAGAGTTCTGAACTGTGGGGCACCGTGAGCCATGAGTTTTGAGCAATTTCTTCTTCAAGCTGGCCCGGACTCCAGCCGCAATAGCCCAATGCAAACAGGGATTTTGTCGACCGGTCTTCAATGGCCATGGTTTTAAGCACCTGCAGGTTTGCCGAAAGTGAAATTTCCGAATTGATCGGAAAGGCCTTTTCCACAACTTCAAAATCTGCTGAATGCAATACAAACCCCTGTCCTGTTTGCACCGGTCCCCCCCGCAAAACCGGTTGATTTGCCAGCCGCTCGGACACTTCAATTTTCCGGTTGATGCCATCGGGCGCACTGCTTAACTCAATATCACCAAGGACATCACCAAATGAAATGTCGGGCAGTACATGGTTGATGGCGATGGCCATTGCCCCTTCAGAATTGTGTTCCACCACAAACAAAACGCTCTCTTTGAACCGCTTATCCATCATCATCGGCATCGCCACCAGAAACTGGCCCTGAAGCGACGTCATTCCGGGGCCGGGAACCTTGCGCTCCGACAGCAGATTTTTTTGAGTGTGTTTGCTTTTTGTCCGCTTCATGCCATCCAGCTTAGCGATCAAATGCGCGCGCCGCAATCATTCAAAATCAAACGCTCACGAAGGTCTGATCGTTCTTTTGTTTCATGTTCACAAACTTTGAGTTACATGTCTGCAATGAGCAGAATTTTTGTCACCTTTGCATGCCTGATTTTCACAACCCTTGCCCAGGCGGGCCAGACACCATGGGTTGATGTTGCGCCCGATACCCGGTTGCGGCTTATTTTTTCTGATGTTCTGACATCGGAAGCGGAAACCATGATGGCCCTGGAACTGGAAATGCCCCCCGGCACCAAAACCTATTGGCGCGTTCCCGGAGAAACGGGTATTCCATTGACATTGGACAATTCAAATTCAACCGGACTTGGTGAAGCCAAGGTTATCTGGCCATTTCCCGAACGTTTGCAAACCTATGGCTATGTGGATTATGTTTATCAGCAGAATTTGATTTTGCCGATAAAGTTGCAGGTAAAGTCAAGCAACCCCCGACTGGATATGAAACTCATTCTTGGGGTGTGTTCGGAAGTTTGTATTCCGGTCAGTGTACAAATTACCCATGATCTGACATTTGATGCCCGGGACAATCGGGTGGCATTGCAGATTGCCCAGAATATCGCCAATTCTCCTATCCCCTGGGATCAGCAGGACAACCCTTTTGGTCGGATTTATTATGATTTGGCATCGGAGCAATTGCGAATTGAAATAAGCGATTCCCAAATAGACATGCAAACCATGATCCCAACGATTGAAAATAGTTTTGTAATGTTTGGCATGCCTCAAAAAAGCCAAACAGAGGGCCTAGTGGCTTTTGAGAAGCTGGGCGGGGATGGTATGCAGGATTTGGCGGGGAAGAACCTTACCCTTACCTTTATGTCCCCGGACGGCCCCTATGAGTATTCCATGCCACTCATCTTGAGTGAATAAGTCCTCATCACGACAAAGAACGCCCAAGGATACCCAAAGAGATCAATGAGCAATTCAAAAAGAATTGAACCTGGGGATAAAATGCCCGACCTCAAGGTCTGGCGCGTGGGAACGGTCCCTGCGGCACCTGTTTGCCTGGCCGAATGGATTGGGGAAGGCACAACGGTGATGTTTGCACTTCCCGGTGCCTATACTCCCACCTGCAGCAATCAGCACCTGCCCGGATTTGTTGATCATGCGGCTGAATTTGTGGCCATAGGGGTTAAAAACATCATCTGTGTTTCGGTAAACGACCATTTTGTGATGCAGGCCTGGGCCGAATCACAAAAAGCTCTGAGAAAGGTTCAATTCATTGCCGATTTTGATGCAAAACTGACGGTTGCACTTGGATTGGCGCAGGATTTGAGCGCCGGTGGTCTGGGGCTGCGTTCGCTGCGCGCCGCCCTGATTATTGATGATGGGGTTGTGCGCGCGGCATTTGTGGACGATAAGCCCGGACAACTGACAAATACCTCCGCCATGAGTATTTTAGATGCACTTCGCGTTTGATGTGATAAACAAATGAAACTGAGTAAAAATCCGAGTAGTAAAATGACACGTTCCATTTCTGAAATTTTCTCTGGCGGTAAAGCCGTTCATCGCGCATTAAAAAATATCGCCGGGGCAGGACTGGTTCTTGTTGTCCTTGCCGGGTGTGGGGTTGGCTCGCTGATGGGCGGTGGTTCAGATACGGCAACTCAACTGGCTGAAACCTCTCCGAGCGCAGCGCAGATTTCTCAAATTCAATCCACGGCATTGCCTGCGATTGCCACCCAGTGCCCCCCGATTAAGGTGCGGCTCGGGGGAGAAGCAATATTCTCCTATGTCAACAATCGGGTCAGTGATGCCCAGGCGCTCAAATATCAGGCGGTTATTGACGGGCAGTCGCGAAACTGTGTTGTATCAAATGGCCTGATCACCGTAAAAATGGGGGTTGTGGGGCGGCTGATTCTGGGGCCAAGCAACACACGAAATTCAGAAACTCTGCCGGTTCGCTTCGTTGTTGAACGCAACGAAGTCGCCGTTTTCTCCCAGCTTTACGAGATTCCGCTGACAGTAACCCCACCGGACCGGTCAACAGAGTTCGTCAAGGTTGTTGAAAATGTTGCCATTCCCTATCTTGGAGGAGAGAACATTGTCATTTGGGTTGGCTTTGATCCGCGCTCCTAATTGTCGCATTTGCTGATTTTAGATTGACCCCATTAAACATTTATCCCAAAATATAAACTGACAGCGGGAGAGATCGAGTAGTTTCTCGGCGCCGAAGGAGCAACCGCCCCGGAAACTCTCAGGCAAACGGACCGCTTTCAATACCAAACTCTGGAAAGAGGAACTGAATTGTTCCCGCCGAAGGCGTAACCGGATTTATTTTCGGGAAATCTCTCAGGTAAGCAGACAGAGGGGGCACTTGCATTTTGCCGCCATCGGGTGAAATACATTGCACCAACTGCTTATTTGAAAGAAATATTATGTCCGATTCTGATAAAGCCCCCATAAAAACCGCTCTCTTTGATCTGCATGTTTCTCAGGGCGGTCGCATGGTGGACTTCGCCGGCTACAGCCTGCCGGTGCAGTTTGAAGGTCTGATGGCCGAGCATCAGCATACGCGCGAAGTTGCCAGCCTGTTTGATGTGTCTCACATGGGACAAATTACCGTTTCGGGGAATGATGATTTGTCGACCCTGAGTGCTTTGGAAACGCTGTTTCCGGCAAACCTTAAAAACCTGAAACCCGGCGGCATGCGCTATACGGTTTTGCTTAATGAAAATGGCGGTATCGAAGACGATCTGATTGTAACGCGCCCCGCTGAAGGGCAGGCCCCCAACGGCACAGTTTTTATTGTGGTCAATGCAGCGCGAAAAGATCACGATCTGGCCATCATGCAGGCAGCGCTTGGAACGCAACTGGACTTCAAATTGCATCAGGAAAAATCTTTGCTGGCCCTGCAGGGCCCCAAAGCGGCAACTGTGCTGGCAAATCTGTGCGATGCCCCCCATCAGCTTTCTTTCATGCAATCCATGCCCGCAAATATTGCCGGCATGAATGTTCAGATTTCCCGGTGCGGATATACCGGTGAAGACGGGTTTGAATTATCTGTTGCCAATGCTGAAGCGGCAAAACTGGCACAAATCCTTTATGAAGATAAGATGGTGAAACCGGCCGGGCTTGGTGCGCGCGACAGTTTGCGCCTTGAGGCGGGGCTATGCCTGTACGGCCACGATATGAACGATGAAATCGACCCGGTATCCGCCAATATTTTGTTTGCAATAGGTAAGCAAAGGCGCACGGATGGTGGTTTTGTCGGTGACAGGGCGGTATTGAAATCAATTGAGCGTGGCGCTGAAAACCTGCGTGTCGGCATGGTTTTTGACAGCCGCATGCCTGTGCGTGAGGGCGCGCAGATTGTTGACGATCAGGGCCAACAGGTTGGAACCATTACATCGGGCACATTCGGGCCAACATTTGGCGGGCCGATTGCCATGGGATATGTCCCCGCAGACATGGCCGCCATTGACACCCCCATTACCGCTCTGGTACGCGCCAAACCAGTGACAGGGCGCGTTGCACCCATGCCTTTTGTTCCTCAAAACTATGCAAGAAAACCCGGAATTTAATCAATATATTCTCAAGCCAAAGGAAATTGACATGAGCAAAACCGTTTACACCGAAGATCACGAATATATCAGTGCACAAGAAAGCGCCGCCACCATCGGTATCTCCAATTATGCCCAGGAACAATTGGGGGATATTGTTTATGTGGAATTGCCGCAAGTGGGCACAAGTTTCAAAAAGGGCGATGAAATTGCCGTTGTTGAATCAGTAAAAGCGGCCTCTGAAATCTATGCGCCCGCTGATTTTACGGTCACCGAAATCAACTCCGCACTGGAGGCAGATCCCGCGCAGGTAAATACCGATGCCATGGGCGCGGGCTGGTTGATGAAGGGCACTTTGGCAAACCCCGCCCAGCTTGATGAACTGATGGATGAAACTGCCTACGCTGCCCATATCGCTTGATCAGCCGAAATTTCAGGGAAACCCCAATGCGTTATTTGCCCCATTCCGAAGCCGACAGAGCCAAGATGCTTGCAACAATTGGCGTAAAATCCACTCAGGAGTTGTTTGATGTAATTCCTGATGCTCTGAAGATTAAAGAGCCACTGGATCTGCCCGCCACCAGTCCCGAATATGCAGTTGAAGCGCATATGCAGGCGTTGGCGGGGAAAAACCATACTGGTGGCGACGGTCCGTTTTTTGTCGGGGCAGGGGCCTATCGCCATCATGTGCCCGCAAGCGTGGATCACCTTATTCAACGCTCTGAATGGCTCACCGCCTACACGCCCTATCAGCCTGAAATTTCCCAGGGCACGTTGCAGATGTTGTTTGAATTTCAAACACAGGTGGCCCATCTCACGGGCATGGAAGTGGCAAATGCTTCCATGTATGACGGCTCAACCGCCGCAGCCGAGGCAATTTTGATGGCGCGTCGAATAACCAGACGCCAAAAAATTATAGTGTCCGGTGGTCTGCATCCACAATATCGCGACGTGCTGAAAACCTATCTGACCAGGGATGAGGGTTTGGTTTGTCGCCCGCCAAACCGGCAGGGAACAGCGCGGATTATTGATGAGGTTGATGAAACGGTTGCAGCAATTTTGGTTCAAACCCCCGATTTTTTCGGTCACTTGCATGATATCGAGGCCTTGGCAAATGCGGCCCATGAAAAGGGCGCGTTGCTGATTGTTGTGGTAACCGAAATACTGGCCCTTGGTATTATTGAAGCGCCCGGCGCTTTTGGTGCCGATATCGTGGTGGGCGAAGGCCAGTCCTTGGGAAATCCGCTTGGTTTTGGCGGCCCCTATGTGGGGCTGATGGCAACAAGGCAAAAATTTATCCGTCAGATGCCCGGCCGGTTGTGCGGGGAGACGCTTGATGCTCAGGGCAAGAGGGGCTTTGTGTTGACCCTTTCAACCCGCGAGCAACATATTCGGCGCGAAAAGGCCACATCCAACATTTGCACAAATGCGGGACTTTGTGCGCTGGCATTTTCCATCCATCTTTCCCTGCTTGGGGAACTGGGTTTGAAAAAGCTGGCCCGGATTAACCACGCCAATGCCTGCAAGTTGGCCGATGCGCTGGAAAATGTCCCCGGCGTGAGCGTGCTGAACAAGACCTTCTTCAATGAGTTTACCATTCGCCTGAACACGCGCGCAGCACCCGTTGTGCAGGCGCTCGCGGACAGGGGGATTATGGCCGGGGTGCCGGTTTCGCGATTGCTCCCTGATGAGGGTGAATTAAGTGATCTGATTGTGTTGGCCGCAACCGAGCTGACCAGTGATGAGGATATTGCCGCGCTGGTATCAACCCTGACGGAGGAGTTATCATGAGTATGAACCAGCAGGGGCGTCCAACAGGCATTGAAAACAGTACAAATGGTTCGTGTGAAGGGGCCGCCCTGTTGCCCATGGAGCCGCTATTGTTTGAAATTGGTGCCACTGATCATTCGGGTGTTGATTTGCCTGATGTTGAGCTGAACTCTTCGCGGCTTGGTGCATATGAGCGTCAAAGCCCGCTCGACCTGCCCGGGCTGACCGAGCCTGAAGCAATGCGCCACTATGTGCGCCTGTCGCGGCTCAATTATTCCATTGATGCGGGGCTTTATCCGCTTGGCTCATGCACGATGAAACATAATCCGCGCCTGAACGAAAAAATGGCCCGGCTCCCCGGATTTGCCGATGTGCATCCCTTGCAACCCGTTTCCAGTGTGCAGGGGGCGATCGGGGTGATTTCAGAGCTTGGTGAGTGGCTTATGGCGTTGACCAATACGTCGGCAGTTGCCATGTCCCCAAAAGCGGGCGCCCATGGCGAACTGTGTGGCATGATGGCCATTCACGCCGCCCATACTGCCAATGGCCAGGCCCACCGCACGATCGTTCTTGTGCCCGAAAGTGCCCATGGCACCAACCCGGCAACGGCGGCCTTTTTGGGCTATAAAGTAAAGCCGATACCCGCAAATTCCGATGGTACGGTGGATGTGCGTGCGGTTGAAGAAGCCCTCTCCAGTGATGTGGCCGCCATTATGCTGACCAATCCGAACACATGCGGATTGTTTGAGCCGGATGTGAAAAAAATCGCAGATGCGGTGCATAAGGCCGGGGCCTACTTTTATTGCGACGGCGCAAATTTCAATGCCATTATGGGGGTGGCGCGGCCCGGGGATCTGGGCATAGACGCCATGCATATCAATCTGCATAAAACTTTTTCCACCCCCCACGGGGGCGGCGGTCCCGGTGCCGGGCCTGTTGTTTTGTCTCAAGCGCTGGCTCCGTTCGCGCCGGTGCCATTTGTAAGGAAAAATGGCCAAGAGCTGGAACTGGTTGAACATGCACAAGGCAGCCAGTCCCTTGGTCGCCTTACCGCATTTCACGGGCAAATGGGCATGTTCACCCGTGCGTTGACCTATATGCTTTCCCATGGCGGGGATGGTTTGACACAGGCGGCGAACGATGCGGTTTTGAATGCCAATTACCTCAAAACCCGACTTGAAACAGTTTTCTCCATGCCGTTTGGTGCCCAGCATTGCATGCACGAAGTGTTATGTGATGATGATTTTCTGAAAGGGACCGGGGTCACGACACTGGATTTTGCCAAAGCCATGATCGATGAGGGATATCACCCCATGACCATGTATTTCCCTCTGGTGGTCCATGGCGCAATGCTGATCGAGCCAACCGAAAGCGAGAGCTTGAAGGCGCTCGATGCTTTTGCCGACACGATGCTTGAGCTGGCGGGGGCGGCAAAAGCGGGTGAGCGTGAACGCTTTACATCAGCGCCACGCAAAGCACCCATGCGCCGGCTGGATGAAACCGGCGCCGCCAGAAGTCCGAAACTGAAATGGGTGAAGCCGGATTAGACGGGTTGAATCAGTGGAACAAAAAAGGCTCCTCAAATGAGGAGCCTTTTTTATGCAGTCTAAATGTAAACTGATTAGAGCGTTTTCAGGATAAGTGGACACCGGTTATCCGTTTGGAAACGCGTAAAGACAAAACTAGAGCCCGGTTTTGATTCAATCAAAACCGAGAATGCTTTAGTTTAGCTGAGAGCCAACGTCCTTGATGGCATCATCCACCAGTGCATTTCCCTTGTCGGCCATTTGCTCGATAAGAAGTGCCCGTGCCGCCTCAACAGCAACTTCAGCAGAACGCTCGCGCACTTCGCTGATGGCCTGCGTTTCAGCCTGAGAAATTTTGAGCTCAACAGCCTTGGTGCGCCGGACAATCATTTCCTCCAGCGACACTTTTGCTTCTTCAGCAATGCGGACAGCTTCTTCCTGAGCCGCTTCCACAATGTCCTGAGCTTCGCTCTCGGCTTCCTTGCGCTTCAGTTCATATTTGGCCAAAAGTGCCTGAGCTTCTTCGCGCAGGCGTTTTGCTTCGTCCAGATCTTCCTGAATTTTATCAATTTTTTTATCAAGGGTGCCGGTCAGCATTTTAGGCACCTTGAGGTAGACCATCAAACCAAGGAACACAAAAAGTGCAGCTGCCGTCCAAAATGTATTGTCCAGTTCCATTTGCCTTTATCCCTTTACAACAGCGCCAACGGCGGTGCGGGCATCTTTGATGCTTACCTTGCCGGAAAGTTTGCCAACCACAGCAACTGCGGTTTCAGCGGCGATCTGGTCCACATTGGCCAATGCGTCAGTTTTTGTTTTAAGAATTCTGGCTTCAGCCGTCGCCACCTGCTTGGCAAGGTCCGCCTCAACATCGCGCCGTTTGGCATCCATTTCGGACTTGATCTTGTTGCGGGTCTCATCAGCAATCCCGTGGGACTTTGCGCGCGCATCAGCCAATTCGGTCTCAAACGCTTCAATAGCCTGATCTGTTTTCTGGCGAAGCCGTTCAGCCTCCGCCAGGTCCCCTTCAATCCGGTCGCGCCTTACTTCGAGAATTTCACCAATTCTGGGCAATGCGATCTTGCTCATCAACAGGTAAAGAACACCAAATGTCAGGGCAAGCCAGAACAGCTGTGGCCCAAAAGTTGATGAATCAAATGGAGGGAATACGGAATCTTCGTGTTCGGTGTAGGCGCTTTGCGTTTCCGCATGAAGTTCAGCAGCCGGATCAGCTGCAACCACTTCGTTGCCTTCAACAACAACGGTCGTCCCCTGTGTGGCTTCACTTGCCTCTTGCGCAGTTGCATCGGAATCGCCAGCTTCGGTTTGCACCTGGGCGACCAGAATTGGGGAACTTGTCAGATTTTGTTCTGCCATCTTGCCTACCTCGTTTGCTTGATTGCCATACACCCCTGATAAATCAATTGTTCAGGCCACAAGACTTGGGTCTGAGGGGGCATAATGTACAACCAGGCCAGCCTGAAATCGGGGGCTGGCCTGAAAAGCGTCAATTTGTTTCAGTCCGTTTGATTTTAAGCAAACAGGATCATGAAGGCAATAACGAGGGAGAAAATGCCCAGGGCCTCTGTCACGGCAAAGCCGAAGATCAGGTTGGAAAACTGGCTTGCCGCTGCCGCAGGATTGCGGATGGCTGCTGCCAGATAGTTACCAAAAATAATGCCCACGCCAACACCGGCGCCGCCCATGCCTATCGTTGCAATGCCCGCACCAATGAGTCTCGCTGCATCTGCTTCCATTTTCTTCTCTCCTTGAGGTAATAGTTATTTAGTTTGATGGTTGAAATTACTGGCTACTGCGCTTGTGGTTAGTGTCCAGGATGAATGGCATCATTGAGATAGATGCATGTAAGAATGGCGAATACGAAGGCCTGCAAAGCCGACACCAGAAATTCAAGGCCCGTCAGTGCCACAGCCATAACAAAGGGCAATATGGAGCCAAACATCCCCAGCGCCCCCAGGGCGCTCAGGGAGACGATAAATCCGGCGAACACCTTAAGAACGATGTGCCCGGCAAGAATGTTGCCGAACAAACGCAGGGACAGGCTCAATGGGCGCGACAGGAACGACAAAACCTCGATCGGCACTACAATGAACAAAATCGGCAATGGAATGCCCGAGGGGACAAACAGCTTGAGAAAGCCAAACCCGTTTTTCCACACGCCATAAATTATGACCACGGCCATCACCAGCAGGGCCAGTGCCGCCGTGATGATGATCTGGCTGGTTACCGCGAAGAAGTAGGGGAACATACCCCACATATTGGCGATAAAAATGAACGAAAACAGCGAAAACACCAACGGGAAAAATTTCATGCCCTCGGTGCCCGCCGAGGATCGCACCATATTGGCGATAAATTCATACGACATTTCAGACACCAGTTGCAGGCGTGAGGGAACAAGTCCGCGCCCCCGTGTCGAAAGAATAAGGTAAGACGCGATCAGGCCCACCGTAAGCACCATGAACAGGGCCGAATTGGTGAAAACCAGCTCAATGCCGTTCGCGCCATTTTCATCAGCGCCGATTGTGCCAAACGAAAACAGGGTTTTAACCTTAAATTGGGAGATAGGATCTGTGCCAGCCAATTTACAAAAGCCTCTCTAGCTTCTCAATAGTCGTCATCATCATCATCCGGAACCAGTT
>WFOP01000055.1 GCA_015487985.1 Hyphomicrobiales bacterium | reverse complement strand
TGGCATGGGAGGGGAAAGAAAACCAAATCTGGCTCTGGGCCATTTGTGGCGCGGGGCGGGGGGGCTGGATTCCGGATGACTTTTGTAAAACCGGTGAGGGGCAGGCCCTGGCCCCTTATGACTATGATTCAATAGAGTTGAAAGTTGTTCCGGGCGAACGTCTGCATGTTTTTAGCGAAACCCACGGCTGGGCCCATTGCAAAAACAGCAGGGGAAAAATCGGCTGGGTGCCAGCACGGGTGTTTTATTGAGGGGTTTCAGGTCAATAGACCGTGGTCAGCACTTCAATATTGACCGGTCGGCCCGCCTGCACCTGAAACTCTCGATTGTAAACGGTGTCGCCCGTTTGGGCAAAAACCGTGTAGTCTCCTTCGGCCAGCACCGTTGAGGGGAAGGCGCCAAAGTGGGTGTAAATGGTTTCGCCCTCACTGTCCTGCACCTTCCAGTCCACATCGGCGATGGCTTCGCCGCCTGCTTTTGATACCAGGGAAAACGTTACCTGAGATGCCTTGTGGAACAGGGTGGCTTCGGTTACTTCGCCCGGCTCGACACGGATGTCTGCGCGCACAACGGCATTCTGATTTCCCCATTTTGATACCACCTTATAGGTCCCCGCATTGAGTTGCACCATTGTGTTTTGATCAATGTTGAGGGCCACCGGGATGCTTTCTCCATCAAGGCCTTCAGTAAAAATATCAAATTTGAGTTGATTTGGGGGGATGCCGATTTCGGAGGTGACTGCGCTGCGCAGGCGCAGGGCGCCGGCTTCAAGAACAACGGTTTTAACGTTGGGACCAAGGTTCACCGTGAGCGTATCGGAAGACTGGGCGCGCCCATAGGAAACGTGAATGACATATTCCCCCGGCGACAGAGAAAAAGAAGCGGTTGCCTCCTCGGAGCGATGCAATAATGGCAGTTTTCCGGTTTCATCGGTGGTTTTGCCAAATACGCGCCACACCAATCCGTTGGGGATGATGGGACCGCCTTCTCTTATCTGAGCTGAAACTGAAACGGGCTGTTCGGGGCCGGAGGGGGGCAAAGGCCCCGCCGGGGTGGTATCGGGTATATTCAGGGTGGCCGGGGGTGACACCGGGGGTGTCGTTGTGTCAGGGGCAACCGGCTCTAACATTGCAGAATTGTCCATTTGCGGGTTTTGCTGCCCTGAGCGGTCAAACCTGGGTTCGGGGATCGGTGCGACCACCTGAGCAAAGGTGCCGGCAGGCACCCCGACGCAAAGAGCAATCAACAAAATTTGGCAAAGGTTGCGCAACGGCAGGGTTTCCCGAGAATGGAATCAGTTATACAGATAGTCTTAGAATAAGGAAAACCTGTGTCGCAAGTCATGCACTCTTTTAAGGAAGAAAATTATGAGCAAAAACGTTGAATTGATTAAGTATCTGACGACGCGACGTTCCGTTCCCCTGCCGTTTTTGTCTGAACCGGGGCCAAACAAGGAAGAGCTGGATCTGATTTTGAGTATCGGTACGCGTGTGCCGGACCATGCCAAACTCTGCCCTTGGCGTCTGATTGTCATTCAAGGCGATGCGCGTAAGCGAGCGGGGGAAAAACTGGCCCAGATTGCCAAAGCGCAAAAGCCGGAAATGAGCGAAGAAGAACTGGAGGTGGAGCGCAATCAGTTTTTACCGGCACCTTTAACAATAGGCGTGCTGAGCGTGCCGGTTGAACATCAAAAGGTTGTCGAGCTTGAACAGGTCCTGTCTGCGGGAAATGTGGCGCTGAATCTGGTCCATGGGGCCAACGCTTTGGGGTTTGCCGCTCATTGGGTGACGCGCTGGTTTGCCTATGACCCGGAGGCGACTGCCATGCTTGGGGCAAAAGAGGGGGAGCAGTTTGTAGCTTTTGTTCATATTGGCACGCCCCAAACCCGTCTTGAGGACAAACCAAAACCTGACCTTGAGAAACTCGTTTCCACATGGGAAGGTTAAAGGTATCTTAATGAATTTTTAGGATTGTATTAACCATAGTTTTCTCGCTGTTTAAGGCAGATCAAATTGAGTGTTGAAGCGATCCGGGTCCCACAGAGTCTGGCGCTGGTTCTGAACAGGGCCGGCGATAAATCCGGTGTAGATTTTGACTATCTGGTGCAAACGGCGCTGCGCGAAAGCAGTTTCAACCCAAACGCCAAGGCGCAAACTTCTTCTGCGGTTGGCCTGTTTCAGTTTATTGAAAGCACCTGGCTTGAGGTGATGAAGCTGGAGGGGGATCGCTTGGGGTATGGCAATTATGTGCAGGCTATCGAGCAGGACAGCAACGGTAAATTTTCAATTCAAAACAGTGCGTTGCGCAACGAAGTTCTGGCGCTGCGTGAAGACCCGCAGGTTTCGGCGGATCTGGCGGCGGCCTTTACCCGGCGCAACGGAGAATATCTGAGCGACAAGTTCGGGCGCAATCCCAGTCCCGGCGAATTGTATATCGCCCATTTTCTTGGTGCGCGGGGGGCCGAGCGGATGTTTAATGCGGGGCTGAGCAACCCGGATCAGATTGCGGCGGAGATTTTCCCGCAGCAGGCAGAGGCGAATCGGTCTATTTTTTACGATAATTCGGGCGCGCGAACCATTCGTGAAGTCTATCAGGCATTGGTGGCAAAACATGGCCAAACCCCTGTTTTTTCTCCGCATTCTGCAGGCAGTGTCGCCCCCAATGCCCAAGCTGCACGAGCGGCTTCGCCTCAAATCGGCATTCAGCCAAGGATAGGGCCTGGCAATGCCGGGGGGGCTGTGGAT
>WFOP01000054.1 GCA_015487985.1 Hyphomicrobiales bacterium | reverse complement strand
GTTCCGTTCAGCAAACGTTCATGTTGAAAACGAGAAGGAGTTCGCAAGAAAATGATCACATATAATGGCAAAGAAAATGGCGGGATGAACCCGCCATTTTTATTTTTCAAACCATTTATTTATTTTATTTACCCGTTTTCTAGGCGGCCAACCGGCGGCGGCGATATTCACTTGCCAGGTAGACAAAAATTGCCGCAAACAACCAGCCTGCCACCATTTCAGTCCAATCGATCCGTGATAAAAAAGCGGGGACAAAATTTAATACCGAAACAATTTCGATCACCTCAAACTCCGCATTGCCAACAATGTTATCCGCCATGTCGCTGGCAATTCTAAAGGGCGCTTCTATACGGAAGGACAACCAATCTGAAATCTGGCCGCCCTGCGCAAAGTTAACAATGCTTTCAATGACCTCAACCATCACCATCAGAAGAATAAAGGCAGGAATGGCCCAGCCACGCAAAACGGTCCCCAACAAACCAACAAAGGTGAATATAGGCAGATACCAGAGCAAAGACATGGAAACAAATATCAATGAAGAAATTTCGACATTGAGGGTTGTCCATAAATTGGTGCCAGAGTTAAGCGCGGCCACCAGTGGGCTGGTGGCAGAAACAACACTGAGGATAACGAATCCAAGCACGGCGGTGGCCAATGCCCACCCCATAATTACCAATGGAAACATCACCATTCCTGCAAGGGTTTTTACACCCAGCGCTTCCAGGTCCGAAACGGGAAGGGATTTCCAGAACAGCAGCGCGTTATTTTTTCGGTCTGCACTAAAACTTGCGGAAAAATACACGAACAGCATCAGGGTCAGATATCCCAGCCACAGGATAATTGAGACCGAATAGAATGCGTTAAAAATGTCAATTCCTTCGTTTGCCGGCACAAACATGCTGGCCATTTCCCAGTTCTTTCCATGCCGCCATGCGGAGATAAAGAACGAACCAAAAATCAGAATCACAAAAATGCCCGGCACATAAAGAAAGGGAATTTTGTGTTCAATAAACTCTTTTTTCAACAGGCTGGCTGTTGCTGAAAATCCATTGGCGCTCATTATTGTGTTCCCCGTAAATCATCTTTTCTTTCCATAAGCGCCACAAACAGATCACTTACAGATGGTGTGCTGGTGGTGCCAAAGCTTTCTGCGGTTTCCATGTCCAACCCATCAAAAATCATAATGTTCTGACCCAGTTGCTTGGTGGAAAAAATAGGTTGTTTATTCATGGCTTGGGTCACCTGCTCTGCTGAAACAAGCACCTGAACAAAGCGCTGGCTGATATCATCCATGCTGGCATTCAGCACCACGTCCCCCTCGCGAATGAATATCAAATCGCTCAACAAAAATTCGATTTCATCCACCTGATGGGTTGTAATGAGAATGGAACGGTTTTCGCTCATATAGTCCTCAACCAACCGGCGATAGAACTTTTTACGAAATGTAATATCAAGGCCAAGTGTGGGTTCATCCAGCACCAGCAGCCTGGCATCAATTGCCATAACGACAGCCAAATGCAGCTGCGCCAGCATGCCCTTGGAAAGGGATTTGATTTTTACCGTTCCGCGAATATCGGTATCTTCAAGCATTTGTTCGGCATTTTGACGAACGAAGTTGGGATGGATTCCCTCCATCAGGTTCAGCAACTGATTCACTTTCAAAAAGCGCGGCAGGCTGGCAACATCGGAAATAAACGCGATATCACGCATCAACTCGGCGCGATTGGCAAATGGCTCCAGTCCCAGCACGCGCACATCGCCTTCATAGTTGGTTAACCCCAGAATCGTGTTGATGGCGGTGGTTTTACCTGCACCATTATGCCCGATCAGGCCATAAATTTTTCCGGCTGGAATAGTGAAATCAATGCCATGCAGAACTTTGGTTTTACCATAGCCCTTGCTTAGTCCCCGCACCTGAACGATGGGTAATTCGGTTGAAGGTTCGCTATTTTGCATCGGACCTGCCTCTCTTTTTCTTATTTGTTTTTGATCCCAGCAATTCTTCAGCATCCAGGTCCAAAGCGCGTATCTGGGCGATTATTCGGGGCCATTCGGTGGTCAAAAACTTGTCACGCTCATGGCGCAACAATTCCTCTTTGGCATTTTCAGTCAAAAACATTCCAAGTCCCCTTCGCTTCTCCACAACCCCCAATTCAACCAATGACTGATAGGAGCGAGTTACGGTAAGCGGATTTACCGCAAGTTCAGATGAAATCTGACGCACCGATGGCAGCGGCTTTTGAGTGTCTCCATCTCCACCAAGTATGAGATCAATGATCCTTTGCCGGATCTGAATAAAGATGGGTTGTGTATCATTCCATTTTGTCATGTGTATTACTCTGTTGGTGTGATGCACACCTAACACACTTGAGGCGCAAGTCAACCAAGGAAACAAAATTTCTTCATGTAATGAAAAGGGGTGCTGTCAGACAGGGTATTCAGCAAAAGGCGTGCGGATGAGATTTGGCTGGGGCGGCAGGGATCGAACCTGCGAATGCTGATACCAAAAACCAGTGCCTTACCACTTGGCGACGCCCCAACTGAAACGGGTTCCTACACTGATTGGGCGGGGCAATCAACACTGTTTTTGCCTCAATAATCCGCTGGCATATATTATACATTTCATTGCTTGATCCAGAACACGCCTCCCCTTATATCTAAAGAAGTTCATTGGTTCACGGAGTATAGCGCAGTCTGGTAGCGTACCATGTTCGGAACGTGGGGGTCGCAGGTTCAAATCCTGCTACTCCGACCAATGGACAAAAACCCGGGAAGAACCATATCCGGCAATCAGGGAACAGGACCTATGCCGGCGCTTTCTTTTTCGGATTTTTCCCCAAAATAATCATCGCCAGAATTTCATCATCGGTGACATCGGCGACCTTTTGCGTGCCCACCAGTTTGCCGTTTTTCATCACACTCACCCGATCGCACAATTCCATGACATCGTGAATATCGTGGGAGATCAGAAAAATGCCGATACCTTCGGATTTGAGCTGATTGATGAGTTCGGCCACCATTTGTGTTTCCTGAGGCCCCAGCGCCGCCGTTGGCTCGTCCATTATGAGAATACGCGCATTAAAATAAACCGCGCGAGCAATGGCCACCGATTGACGCTGCCCGCCCGAAAGGGAGGAAACGGGCGCAGAAAATGCCGTGAAATTGGGATTTAGGCGTTGCATGATTTTGCGGGTTTCCGCTTCCATGGCATCATCATCCACCATGCCAAACGGGGTCATGATCTCCCGACCCAGAAACAGATTTGATGCCGCATCCAGATTGTCAGCCAGGGCCAGGGTCTGATAAATGGTTTCAATATTATAGGCACGCGCGTCGCGCGGATTGTTGATGGTGGCTTTTTCGCCGTTGATGAATATTTCGCCGCCATCGGCCTTGTAAGCGCCGGACAATACCTTGATCAATGTTGATTTTCCGGCCCCGTTATGCCCCAGCAAACCGGCGACCTCACCGGGATACAGCTCCACGCTTACATGATCGACGGCCTTGATGCCGCCAAAGGAAATGTGGATATCCTTAAGCTCAACCAGAGGGGTCTGTTTGTTCATATTCTACACCCCTGCCCGTTTGCGATAGATGATATCTATCCACACCGCCAAAATCAAAACTGTTCCAACAACAATAGACTGCAAAGGCGCATCCACCCCCACCATGGCCATGCCCGATTGCAGGGATTGCATAATCACCGCCCCCAGCACGGCCCCCTGTATGGTGCCAAAACCGCCCGAGAGCGCCGTCCCCCCGATGACAGCGGCAGCGATCACCCGCAATTCATCAATTGTGCCCAGATCATTGCCCACCGATTGCAAACGGGCCGACGCGATCACAGCGGCAATGGCGGTCAGTGCCCCCATCAGGGCAAAAACCTTTACTGTCAGCATGCGGGTGTTAATGCCGGAAAGGTCAGCGGCATCCGGGTTGCCGCCGGTGGCAAAAATGTAGCGCCCAAACCGGGTACGGTTGGCGATTATGCTCATCAGAACGGCAACCACAAGCAGAATAACCACCGGGATTGCAATGCCGTGGGAAATAAACAGGCCATCGGGGGGTATCTCCAGACCATTGGCCTGGGCATATCGTTCTGCGGCGCGCCTGGGCAGGGGATAAGAATTCATCAGGTAAACAAACCCAAGGATCAGCGCCACCACAATTCCCCCCATGGTGAACTCGGCCCATTTGGGTTTTACATCAAAACCATGCTTGATTTTTTTTGCCCGGCTGGCCAGCATTATGGCGACTGCAGCCAGCGTTGCCGCCAACCCCAATGCCCAACTCAGGGTTGCGCCAAGTGTTCCGGCGGACCCGCCCCCAAGCAGATTAAAAGTTGCATCAAGAGGGGAGACCGTTTGCCCGGTGGTCACCCACCACGCCGCCCCGCGCCAAACCAGCAGGCCACCAAGCGTAACAATAAAGGCAGGGACCGTCAGATATCCAATTATCCAGCCCTGAAATGCCCCTACCATGGCCCCAATACTGATCCCCGCCATCACGGTGATAATCCAGATGGACCAGTGCCCGGGCCCCACAAGCGAAGGCAGATAGTGCAATTGCAGCGTGCCCATCACCATGCCGACAAACCCCAAGAGTGATCCCACCGACAAGTCGATATGGCGCGTTACAATAACAAAAACCATGCCCGTTGCCATCACCGCCACCGAAGCGGTTTGCACAGAAAGGTTAAACAGGTTTCTTGGGGTCAGGAACCGCCCCCCGGTCAGGAAATCAAACATCACCCACAGTGCAATCAGGGCGCCAATCATGCCCAGCAGGCGAACATCAATCCCAAGGTTGGTTATGAATTTTCCCAGTTTGCTTTTCATAATATACCGGTTCTTTTCAAAAACGCCGCTTTGAAACATGCCTCACTCTAACGGCGGGAATACGATCTGAATTGTTATCCAGAAAACAAAAAAATCCCCCCTCGTCAAATTTCAGGCAAGGGGGGAGGAATTGATTACTTAGTTACAGGCGGCAACCGCACCGGCGGCAACACCGGCACAAAGCGCTTCCTTGGTGATCCAGCCGGCATCAATCACGACATCGAGTTCTGCCTGGGTGATGGGCACCGGTGCCAGGAACATGGCATTCATTTCAGTACCGGCGGGCGAAGTCCATTTGCCCGCACCCGCGATCTGATCGGCCGCTTCACCAGCGGCGAGCTTAACGGCAATTTCACCGGCGGCCTTGCCCAATGCGCGGGCATCTTTCCACACGGAAACGGTTTGAGTGCCAAGGGCAACGCGGTTAAGTGCCCCATGGTCACCATCCTGCCCGGACACGGGAATACCTTCCATGCCTTGCGCCGTGAGGGCGGCAACAACGCCACCTGCGGTGCCATCATTGGAGGCCACAACAGCATCAACCTTGTTGTCCTGTGCTGTTAAAATCTGCTCCATGTTGCGCTGTGCGTTCGCTGGCAACCAGCCATCGGTATAGGCTTCAGCAACAATCGTGATATCACCGGCATCAATGGCGGCCTGAAGAACTTCCTGCTGACCACCGCGAAGGAAATCGGCATTGGGATCGGTTGGCGAACCCTTGATCATTACATAATTGCCGTTGGGCTGAGCGGCCAATACCGCGCGGGCCTGCATGCGACCAACTTCAACATTGTCGAAGGTCAGATAAAACGCACGGCTGTCCTCGATCAGGCGGTCATAGGCGATAACAGGAATCCCCTCATCGGCCGCCGCATTTACGGCCGGGCCAACCGCAGAGGCATCCTGCGCCAGAATAATCAACGCATCAGCGCCTGAGGCAATCAGATTTTCAATGTCTGAAAGCTGTTTTGCCGATGAGCTTTGTGCATCCGCTGAAATATAGGTTGCCCCGGCGGCTTCAAGTGCAGCCTTGATGGCCGCTTCATCAGTTTTCCAGCGTTCCTCCTGAAAATTGGACCAGCTCACACCGACTGTGATGCCATGACTGGCGGAAAAGGCAGGTGTGGACATTGATGCACTCATCATACCGGCCGCGACCAACGCGGCGGAAAAGATTGCAAATTTCTTCATAATGTTCCTCCTTGGGGGTTTATCAGGTATCTTTATAAGGATCCTTCAACTACGAGGACAAAAGTGCAGGTTGCCGCAGGTTGCCCTTGTGTTAACCATTGGTTAGCACTATATAATTCACTCGTCAAATTAAATAGATTTTGCACAAAAACCGCCAGAAACAACGTCAAAGAGTACAGTTACAGATTATGAATAAATCAGGTCAATTAGAAGACGTGCGAAAATCATCCCGGGGAATCGTACTTTCAAGCATCCGGGAGATGGGGCGCGTGGCGCGCATTGATATTGCTGAGCGCACAGGAATTTCGCAAGCAAGGGTCACCGGAATATCAGCGGAATTGCTCGAGGCGGGGCTTATTGAGGAAGTAGCGCGGGATGATAATAATGGCGATCTGAAGCGGGGGCGGCCACGGGTAG
>WFOP01000053.1 GCA_015487985.1 Hyphomicrobiales bacterium | reverse complement strand
GTGGGCGCTTGATCCAACCCGTGAATGGCTGAGGGACCTTGATATTCATCCCAGCCCGCACCGGATCAAAAATATGCCAAAAGAAATGGCAGCACGCGCGCCAAACGGGTTGTTCTGGCATTTCAAAGGCATCAATAACAACTGGAAAGAAAGCCGCAATCGTCAGGCAAAAGACAGCTTTTTAACCCATCATCACCCCGAACTCAAAGCGCTGTTTGAGCAGTTTGAGGCGGCCAAAAAGGACTCCGCGAAAAAGGACTCTGCCCAAAAGGGCCCTGCATAGCAAAAGGAAGCACCGCCCGGCGCTTCCTTTGAATTGCCCATTCCCTTCTTTTTGAGGGGAGGAGAATTATTTTTTGGTCTTAATTCCAAACACGGAATAAATCGGGCAGGACCCCATCAGGGCTGTGGCAAGAGGCACCACCCCAATCAGAAATGCCCAGCGCCATTGTGAGTCGGGAAACATAAAAAATGCGCCGATCAGCACAAGGCCCAAAACAATACGGATAATTCGGTCAACGGAACCAACGTTACTTTTAAACATGGTGTAATTCCTCTTTTGAATGCGAGCAGATGGGGCATACTAGCATAAATGCTCCCCCCTGTCGGTGACATGGTCACCAAGAACGCCAAATATAATTCCGGTTATTCAGCGCGTTTTTTCAGGGCATTTATATTCAGGATTTTTACCATTCCACGGTCTTGCGCAACAATGCCGGCGCGCACCAGCAATTCGATTCGCCGGGAAACGACCTCGCGTGAAGAGCCAATCGCGGTGGCCAGTTCCTGATGGGTTGCATGAACCTGTTTGTTGCTGGCGCGACTGAGCAGAATTTGGGCAAGGCGTGCTTCAATGGTTTCAAAGGCCACTTTTTCCAGTACATGCATGACAGTTTGCAGGCGATCGGCAAAGGCGCGAAAAACAAAAGTGCGGAACTCAGTTGATTGAGCAACCAGATCACAAAACATGTCCTTGGGGACCAGAACGACTGAAATATCAGTTTCCGCAATCGCTTCCCCGGTATAATGCTGCTCCCCCAACAGGCCCAGAGTTGTCTGCACACAGGTTTCCCCCGGCACCACCGAATAGAGCAGTAACTCGCGTCCGTTGGGGCCAGTCAGATAAACACCAACCCGCCCCGAAAGAGCCAGCACAAACCCCAGAACTTCATCTCCGGGCCGGAACAATATATGCCCCTGCGGCAATACAACCGGCGTCAGGCCTGCCAGTTTTTCTCGCGCGTTGCCATCCAGGTTCTCAAGGCCCAGCGCATTTAATGTCCAGTTTTGCACCTAGTTATCATTCCCCAACCGCAGGAAATGGTCCCGCGATGCGTTGTCCGACAGGTCTACAAAAAACGGAATGGGTTCGACTAACTTGCCATTTTCCAGGACGGTAAACTGGGTGAGGGATTCGGTATTGCCCGGATCAACATATCCATAGCGAAAACATCGGTCAGGTTTTTCCTCTGGCCCGAACCAGTCGCTTAGTTCGGATTTATATTTTTCCAGCGTTTCCCCATCAACAGGAACCCCGTGAAGGTCTGTCCAGCCCATTTTGCTGAAATTCAAGATTGCCGGTTCACACAAAGTGCCATCATCCCTGAGATAGGCATTATAGTATTCTTTGAAAATCACCCCGTCCTCCCATTCCGATATTACCAGATAAACGAAATTGGTATCATCGGAAAAAGTTACCTCGCTGGTGAACAGGCAGGTGGTTCCCTCCGGCAGCATGCACCAGAACGCCCCTTCTTGAAGCAGTTCTGAAACTTCCTGTTTGCCCAGTAGAGCAACATCGGCCACGTCTGATTTTTCAACAGGTTTTTCTTTGGAAAGGGCCAGATTCGGCTGGCTGAACAGACCGATTAGAACAAGGGTTCGAATGAACAGAGGCAAAACACAATGGTTCATTTTATTCTCCCGCTACCGCAACCAGCCTGCCGGGATGGGCAATAGTTCCATCAGCACGGGCTGAGTGATGTTGTCAATTGCATCAATTTCCTCTTGAGAAAGCTCAAGATTGTTCAGAACCCCCAGGCAGTCCTGCAATTGTTCCAGATTGCGGACCCCGATCAATGCCGAGGTCAATTCCCGGCGCCGAAGGACCCAGGCCAGTGCCAACTGCACAAGGGTTTGATTGCGCGCCTCGGCAATAGGGCGCAATTCTTCAACCGCCTGCACAATTTCCTTGTTGATATGGCTGGGGAGAACAGAGCTGTTTTTATTTCCCGCCCGCGTTCCTTCCTGAATTCCCGCACCGTATTTTCCCGAAAGCACGCCCTGGGTCAGCGGTGAAAAGGCGATGATTCCAAGCCCCAGATGCTCGCAGGTATTGATGGTTCCATCTTCTTCAATCCAGCGGTTTATCATTGAATAGGAAGGCTGATGAATAGTGCAGGGAACCCCCATGTTTTGAAGGATTTTGACCGCCTTGCGTGTCTGCTTTTCCGGATAGCTGGAAATGCCCACATAAAGCGCCTTGCCTGCCTTGTAAAGAGAGGCCAGCGCCCCCATGGTTTCTTCCAGGGGGGTGTTGGGGTCATAGCGATGGGAATAAAAGATATCCACATAATCAAGTCCCATCCGTTTCAGGCTCTGATCACATGAGGCAATCAGATATTTACGCGAGCCAAACTCTCCATAGGGGCCGGGCCACATATTATACCCTGCCTTGCTTGAAATAATCATCTCATCACGATAGGGGGCAAATTCTTCTGCCAGAATATTGCCAAACAATTCCTCCGACGCTCCCGCCGGGGGTCCATAATTGTTTGCCAGATCAAAATGGGTGATGCCGGCGTCAAAGGCGTGTCCCAGGATTTCCACAGCGCTGGCATGATCCCGGTTTCCACCAAAATTCTGCCAAAGACCGAGGGAAATTATGGGAAGCTTGAGACCGGATTTACCGCAATATCGATATTGCATTGTCTGGTAACGGCTGGGGGATGCTTTGTAGGTCATGCGATTTCCTTTGAGGCCCCGATTGGCACAAATGCAGTATGGAGCGTTATAATGGCTGCATCAAGTTAGAGATTATCGGCAGTGCCAAAATGTGATCAAACCAACAGGCCCGCGTCCCTGAGGGGTTTGATATATGTGCGGCTTACGGGCAGTTCCTGCCTGTTTTCAGTTACAACAAACGTTTTGCCGCCTTTTCTTTGCACGGACTTAATGGCATTTTGTGCGACCCAGTGGGAACGGTGGATTTGCAACCCTTGTGTTCCTTGCGTTTCAGAAATGGCGTCACTTAATCGCATCAGCGTCAGATGGGTGCCCCGGCTGGTGACAATTTCCACATAGTGATCCTGCACCGACATGGAAATCAGTTTCCCGCGTTTTTCAACGGGAACTCTGGAGAGGATTTTGGTCACCTGAGGCGCCTCATTGGTTTTTGAACTTTGATGAAAAAGCTCAAATATCCCCGTGACCGCGAACGCAATGCCGATGCAATATATCCCCAAAGTCAGTATTGAACTGGCGTCATAGCCATAGTTCAAGACCATCAGATTCAGTAAAGTGACCAGCATGGCAACGGGTATGCCCGCAGAAATTCCCACGATTACAAACCGGGCAAAAAAAGGCACTTTTCTGTTTACGCAGACATTATGTGCCCAGGTGCCAAAGAAATTACCCACCCAAAAAGAGGCGCTGCTCATGAACATCCAATAGGCCAGCCGGGGAGCCAGAGCCAGATATTCAAAGGTCTGAAAGGGGCCGGACAGGCCAAGGATAAGGGCCACAACACCGAGTATTGCCCATGTGCGCGCAGAAGAAATCTGTGTCCGCAGTTCGCGAAGTGTGAGTTGAAATGCACTGGTTTTCACGAACCTGCCAAGCCCCCGCAATATAAGGTTGTTTTATTGTTTTGTTCTTATTGAACAAGTTTAGTCACTTGAGCGGATTGAACAAGAAAAACCTGTGTGGCTTAAATTCAAAAAACCGGGTTCTGAATTTTTGTTCAATTATTTGTCAGTCAGAGGTCACTCAGCCCCCGCCAATAAAATTCAATATTGCCTCACGCACTATTTGTGGCTGATCCAGATTGGCGCAGTGGCCTGCATCGACAATATCCACCAGCTCAAAGCTTTTGGCGCTTGCCATGCTGGCGAGGGTTGGTTTTAAGGCCTGGTTCACTGAGTGATCATTTTTGCCGCGAATTATCATTATGGGTCCGTCAAAATTTACTGCACTTGAAATAAGGTCATAATTGGCGACATGGGGGAGTATGCGTACCACTGCATCAACATCCATTTCATGCAACATGGCATAAACAATACTTTGCGCGTTCTTGTTTGCACAGGTTAGCGGGGCCGCTATTCTGGCCAGGAGTTCGGCTCCCAACAGGCGGTAAATGCCCCTGAAAGCAGGCACCACAAAGGATGGCGCAGAAAGGGAATAGCTGGTGCCGAAACTGGTGAAACTGGCCAGGCGGTCCTGATGATTTTCAATTATGCAAAGGGCCAGAATACCCCCTAGGGAATTACCTACCCAATGAACGGAACCGGCCCTCTCTTGGTCCATGATTGCCAGCAGGTCGGCGGACATCTGGACAAGGGAAAAATCCTCATTGCTACGCTCTTCGGGGGCCACCGAGCGTCCATGCCCGCGCAAATCCGGCACAATAACGCGAAATCCCTGTGCGGCAAAAAAATGTGCATCTGCAACAAACTGCAGCCCGTTTGCTGCCAGCCCGTGGCACAACACGATTGTTTGGTATTCTTCGTGTTTTGTTGTTTGTGGGGTCGGAGCGGATTTTGGGTATCCGAACTCTTCAAAATAATCCGGCTCAAGCTCGGGGTCAAATTTTTCCTCTGATTGCGGTGGCGCAACCCCTTCATTTCCCGACATGCGTTTTGGCTCAACCACATAATAGGCTGATGTATAATAACCACGCGCCACATAGCGCACCGGCGGCAGTTCCGGCACCGGCAGGCTAAGGAAATCAGCTCTACGCACTGCCGATCAATATCCCGGCCGCAAATACAAGTGAGCCGCCAACAACCACCTGAAAAACGGCGCGCCAGAACGGGGTGGACATATATTTGCTTTGGATAAAGGCAATGGCCCAAAGTTCAATCAGCACAACCAGGATGGCCACATAGGTTGCCGTCCAGAAATCAGTGATCAGATAGGGCAGGGCGTGCCCCAGCCCCCCGATTGTGGTCATAATACCGGCGGCCAAACCCCGTTTGATGGGAGAGCCGCGACCGGTCAGCTTGCCATCGTCCGATGCTGCCTCGGTGAAGCCCATGGAAATGCCCGCGCCTATGGCCGCCGCCAACCCCACCAGAAAGGTCTGATAGGTTGAACCGGTGGCAAAAGCGGCGGCAAACACGGGGGCCAGCGTTGAAACGGAACCATCCATCAGTCCCGCCAGACCGGGCTGCACATAGGTTAAAACAAACTGGCGATGTGCCGCCAGTTTTTCTTCGTCCTTTTCTTCATCCCCTAAATGTGCCGCCTCCAGCTCATCGGCGGTTTTCTGGTGTGAAACCTCCTGCTCGGCCAGATCCCCCAACAGCTTGCGCGTTTGAACATCGTTGACCTGTTTTGCTGCACTCAGGTAAAAATTCTGGGCTGAAACCTCCATCTCCCAAACCTGCTGCCGTACGGTTTCGATGTCAAAATGTTCCATCAGCCACAGGGGTTTGCGCGGGATAAAGCCGCGAACATGCTCGCGCTTGATTGGTATCAGGTTGTCGCCGAATTTGGCCCTGTACATATCCAGTAAAACCCGGCGATGTTCATTTTCTTCCCTGGCCATTCCCTCAAACAGCGCTGCAGAACCTGGAAACGTATCGCGCAATTTATCGGCATAGGCGGCATAAATGCGCCCGTCTTCCTCCTCCGCTGAAATTGCCAAAGAGAGGATTTCCTGTTCGCTGAGGGAGGAAAAGTCACGTTTGTTGGGCTGAAGCAGACGCGCAAACATTTGGAGGGCCTTTCAAATCACTTAAATCTTGCTTGAATAATAATTCTAAACTAATTCCCCGGCTTGCCAACCGGTAATTGATGCGAGAAAATACGGCTGGTTTTATTCATGTGGCTGAGGTTTCAATCGGTGTATCAATGCGTGATTGTGTGACGATATTGTCTCGCTGGGTAAAAAGAACCACCCCCAGAATGATAACAATTATCAGAATTATTCTTGAATT
>WFOP01000052.1 GCA_015487985.1 Hyphomicrobiales bacterium | reverse complement strand
GGGCGGGAAATTTTGAACCATGGTGAAAACTTCCGAGAAATGCAAAGTCCGGCGCGCGCTTATCTCGGTTTCCGATAAAACCGGGCTGGAGGATTTTGCCCGTTCCCTGTCAGATCTTGGCATTGAAATCGTTTCAACCGGGGGCACGGCAAAGTTACTGGCGGAAAAAAATATTCCGGTTATCGAAATTTCCGAATTGACGGGGTTTCCCGAGATGATGGATGGGCGGGTTAAAACCCTGCATCCAAAAGTTCACGGGGGTATTTTGGGGGTACGGGACAATCCTGCGCATAACAGTGCCATGCGTATTCACCAGATTCCGCTCATTGATCTGATTGTGGTCAATCTTTATCCGTTTGAAAAAACGGTTGCCCGGGGCGAAGACTATGAAACGGCGATCGAAAATATAGATATTGGCGGCCCGGCGATGATCCGTTCGGCGGCCAAAAACCATCGTCATGTGAGTGTGGTGGTTGACCCGGCCGATTATGGGGAGGTGAGCACCTGCCTAACTGAAGGCGGCGAGGTGCCTCTTAAGATGCGCCAGCGTCTGGCGGCCAAAGCCTATGGGCGCACTGCGGCCTATGATGCGGCGATATCCAACTGGTTTTCCAAAACCCTTGATTATCCTGACATGGCGTGGCGCTCCCATGGGGGGGAATTGCGCGAGGTCATGCGTTATGGGGAAAACCCGCATCAGTGGGCAGCCTTTTACAAGGATCAAAGCGGGGATGTGGGGGTGGCCAGCGCCCGGCAAATTCAGGGAAAATCCCTTTCCTATAATAATATCAACGATACGGATGCCGCTTTTGCGCTGGTGTGTGAATTTGATCCCGAACAGCAGGCGGCGGTGGCCATTATCAAACATGCCAACCCGTGTGGTGTTGGGGTCGCGGACAGTCTTGAGGCGGCCTATGACAAGGCTTTGCGGTGTGATCCGGTGAGTGCATTTGGCGGGGTTGTGGCGCTGAATGGTGAAATCACTCAATCCATGGCGGAAAAGATAATCAAAGTGTTCACCGAGGTGATTATTGCACCGGGGGCAACCCCTGAAGCTTTGGCGGTTTTTGAAACAAAGAAGAACCTGCGCCTGTTGCTGACGGGGGAATTGGGGGATGCCAAGCGCGCTGGACTTGAGCTCAGGTCGGTTGCCGGGGGCGTTCTGGTGCAAAGCAAAGACAATAAAAATGTCGATGATTGTGAGTTGCAGGTGGTGAGCAAACGCGTACCAACACCTCAGGAGTTGGTCGACCTCAAGCTGGCGGCAAAAATTGCCAAACATGTAAAATCCAACGCTATTGTTTTTGTAAAAGACGGGGCGAGTGTGGGGATTGGTGCGGGGCAGATGAGCCGGGTGGATTCTACCCATGTGGCCCATAAAAAATCCAAGGACGCGGCAAAGGCTGCCGGGGAAAAAGGGGCGCTAACGAGCGGAGCCGTTTTGGCGTCGGATGCTTTTTTTCCGTTTGCTGATGGCGTGATTGCGGGAATCAAGGCGGGGGCGAGCGCAATCATTCAACCGGGGGGATCAATCCGGGATGAAGAGATTATTGCGGCGGTGGACAAGGCCGGGGCGGCGATGGTGCTGACCGGCATGCGCCATTTTAGGCACTAATATATTTAGCGCTAAATTCCGGCCAATTCTGCTTTAAGGATCGCAAATCGATGGCCGCTGTTTTGGCCTTGAGCTGGGCTTAGGTCCCCTCAGCTTCAAAGTCTATTTCTTTGTGGGCACCGTCACAAAACGGTTTGTTTTTGGAATGTCCGCAGCGGCACATGGCCAGTTTGGCACGCTGTTCGATATGTTTGCCCGAGTCTGAAAGAATTTCAACATTGCCATTGATGATGTTGGGGCCATTTTTGCGGGGAGAAACCTTGAGTGGTCCCTCCTCCTGTTCGAGGGGCTGGCTTTGTTTGGCTTCAATTTCCCCTTCGGCGACAAAGCCCCCTTTGGTGTGGGAGCCATCGCAATAGGGTTTGTTTGAAGAAAGGCCACAGCGACACAAGTAAGCGCTTGAGCTGTTTTCGTGTCCCTCAATCTGGATATCGCCCAGCAATTCAACGGGGCCGTTGGTAATGATGCGCATGGTGTTTGAGAATTTCTTGGACATGGTGGTCTCCGTTTGGAAAAAATGAGGGGTTATTCTTTGGCTTTGACCCAGAACAGCCCGATTGCGCCAAGGGCCAAAAGAGCAATCACCGGGGTGATGCCGATGCGCTGGCTTTGGGATATGGCGGTGACATAGGCGATGGCCCAGGGGCCGATAAAGGCAGTTGCGCGCCCCGCCAGCGCATACAGCCCGAAAGCCTGTGTGGCGTCTTTTTTATCCACCTGATCGATTAGCAGGGTTCTTGAGGCGGCCTGAAGAGTTCCCCCGGCGGCGCCAATCAACATGCCGGCGATATAAAATACAATAAGGGGGATGGAGGGGTTGGTTATGGGGACAACAAACAGTGTAAATTCAGTGGTGGTTGATACGATGATCGTGCAGGCCAGCACCAAAAGCCAGCACGAAACAAAGACCACCGGGCGCGGGCCGAACCTGGCATCCAGTCGCCCCCCGATAAAGGCTCCGATGGCGCCGGTAAAGGCGGCCAGAATACCAAATATGCCCACCTGAACAATTGAAAGGCCCAACACCGTTGCCGCATAAATGCCGCCAAAGGCATAAAGGGCGTTCAGGCCATCTCTATAGAGCATGGAAGAAAACAGGAAAGAAAACAACGAGGGGCGTTTGGGCAGGGAGGTTATGGTGTTCCAAAGATTTTTCAGCCCCTGAGCAACCTTGCCTTTGGCGCTGGTGATCTTCTTTTTGTCCGGGGTAAAAAGAAACAGGGGGATAATGAAAATCAAATACCAGATAGCCGATAATGGTCCGCTGGCGCGGTCCCCCTCGTTGGTGGCTGCGTCCATGCCAAATATGGGGTCAAGACCCAGCAGGGTTTTGCCGGTTTCGGGATTGGCGGACATGGTGGCCAGAACAAAAATCAGGGCAATCAGTCCCCCCACATATCCAAGGGCCCATCCCGAGCCGGAAAGTTTGCCCATTTCTTCACGCGGGACCAGCGTGGGCATCATGGCGTTGGTGAATACGGCGGCAAATTCAATGCCGATCAGGGCAATGACGAATGCACCAAGGGCAAGGGTGACGGTGGAGGGGGTGCCGATGGAATTGGGCACTGCCCAATAAAGGGCTGCGGCCCCCATGATGGCCAAAAAAGAAAAGGTGGCAATCCAGGGTTTTCTTGGGCCCGAAGCATCTGCAACCGCCCCTAAAACAGGGGCCAGAATGGCGATGATAAACCCTGCCAATGCCGTTGCGTTGCCCCACATCACTTGCCCGTCAACCGCGTTGGGGGCAACAAAGGCCACAAAATAGGGGGCAAAAATAAAGGTTATAAGCAGGGTATGGAAGGGCTGGGCCGCCCAGTCGAAAAACATCCAGGAAAGTACGCCCTTTTTTGAGGCATATTGTGTTTGTTGCGCATTGGTCGTCATGGCTGTTTTCCCCCCCGGAAAATGTTTTGTCAAAGAGACTTAGCCCTTTGGGGTGGGGTTTGTCGAGAAGGTTGCGGTTACGGGCATATGATCGGTGTGGATGAATTTGGTATCCGTGGTGTGAATGGCGTGCAAACTGACATTGGGGGAGATGATGAAGCCGTCGATTATCCCGGTGTAGTTTTCGCCTGCCACATAGGGCTGATAGTTGGTTCTGACGGTGGGAGTTGTGGCATCGCAGGCGATTTTCCAGCCTTTGGGCAAAAGAGTGCGGGGCAAATCGACCAGCCAGAAAAGCTGTTTGAGGTTGGTTGTGTGGGGAAAATCGGACTTGGCAAGGGCCATGTTCCAGTCTCCCCCCATTATGACAAAATTGCCTTTTTCATATTCGCTTCTGGCAAAATCAAATACCTGCTCGAGTTGTTTATAGCGGGTGGCCCCTTTCGGGTCGAAGGCGGCGAGGTGCAGATTGACAATGACCCATTGGGGGGGGCTGTTTTTTATGGCGAACCTTGTGACCAGCAGCCCGTAATTGCGTTTGATGAGGCCGGCGAGAAAAGTCGGTTCGGTGGGCAATCTGATCACTTGTGTTTGTTGAGGGTGCGCCGGGGCGAGTGTCATGGTGCCGTGATTTATCGCTAGTGGCCATGGCAGGCCCCGGGTTGAAATATCGGGGCGAAAGGTGACAAAATGGTCGGCAAACAGGCTGATGATTGCCCCGCGCACAGGCTGCCAGAAACTTAAAGGGCTGCGTTTTGAGACTTCCTGCAACAAAAAAACATGGGGAGCAGACTGGTTTTTGAAAATCCCCAATTGGGCCAGAATACCGTTCAGGTTTTTTTTGACTGTTCGGGGGCTG
>WFOP01000051.1 GCA_015487985.1 Hyphomicrobiales bacterium | reverse complement strand
TTTCCCTTGGCACTTCGGGGGTGCTGTTTGTATCCAACGCCAGATTTTCCCCCAATACGAATAGCGCAGTTCACGCCTTTTGCCATGCCATTGCCGATACCTGGCATCAGATGGGGGTAATATTGTCCGCAACTGACAGTTTGAATTGGCTGGCAGGCATAACCGGCCGGAAAGTTGTTGATCTTGTTGCCCAGGTGGAGGCGGAATTTACCGGCCCGGCAAATGAAGTTTTCCTGCCCTACCTGTCCGGGGAGCGCACCCCCCACAACAACCCCGACGCCCGGGGGAGCTTTGTTGGCCTGTCCCATAGCTCAACGCCTGTAACACTGGCCCAGGCGGTGATGGAATCAGTTGCTTTTGCTTTTGCAGATTGCAAAAAGGCCCTTATCGGCGGGGGCACACAGATTGAACGCCTGACGGCGGTGGGGGGGGGAGCAAATTCTTTTCTCTGGCTGAAAATGATTGCCACAAACCTGAATTTGAACCTTCAGGTGCCGCGCGATGGGGCTTTTGGCGGGGCCTATGGTGCCGCCCGGCTTGCGCTTTGTGCTGCCACGGGTGCCGACCCGGCTGAGATTTGCACCAGCCCTGAAATTGATCGCGTTATTCAGCCAGACACCGGCCTGATTAACGCCTATCAGGATCAATACCAGCGTTACAGGGCGCTTTACCACGCAATTGAAAGGACGTCCTCATGAGTAGTTTTTTTGGCGATCAGACCCCCATTGGATTTGAAGGCCCACAAAGTACCAACCCGCTGGCCTTCAGATATTACGACAAGGACGAAATAATCCTTGGTAAAACCATGGCCGAACATTTGCGTTTTGCCGTGGCCTATTGGCATTCCTTTGCCTTCGAGGGGGGCGACCCGTTTGGTGGCCGCACCTTTGACAGGCCCTGGTTCGGGAATACGATGGCCCATGCAGAATTGAAGGCGGAGGTGGCATTTGACATGTTCTGCTTGCTTGGCGTGCCCTACTTTTGTTTTCATGATGCAGATGTGCGCCCTGAAGGGGAGAGCTTTGCCCAGTCAGTAAAGCGCCTTAATCATATGGCGGATATTTTTGAGAATAAAATTGAACAGACCGGGGTAAAGCTGCTTTGGGGCACCGCCAACCTGTTTTCCCATACCCGTTTTATGGCTGGCGCCGCTACCAACCCGGACCCGGATGTGTTTGCCTATGCCGCCGCCACCATCAAGGCCAACATGGATGTTACCCATCGGCTTGAGGGTCAGAATTATGTGTTGTGGGGCGGGCGCGAGGGTTATGAAACCCTGCTCAATACGCGACTGGAGCGCGAATTTGATCAGATGGAGCGCATGCTCAATCTGGTGGTGGAATATAAGCATAAAATTGGTTTTAAGGGCACAATTCTGCTTGAACCCAAGCCCCGGGAACCCTCAAAACACCAATATGATTTTGACGTGGCCACGGTTTATGGATTTTTGAAAAGATACGGACTTGAAAATGAAATCAAGGTCAATATTGAAGTGGGCCATGCCATTCTTGCCGGCCATACATTTGAACATGAGGTGGCCACCGCTGCCGCCCTTGGCATTTTTGGCTCCATTGATATGAACCGTAACGATTATCAATCCGGCTGGGATACCGACCAGTTCCCCAATAACGTTCCCGAAATCGCGCTGGCCTATTATCATATTCTGCGCCAGGGAGGGTTTGGTACCGGGGGCACGAATTTTGATGCCAAGCTGCGCCGCCAGTCCATTGACCCAACTGACCTGCTCCATGGTCATATCGGGGCCATGGATACCTGCGCCAGGGGCTTAAAGGCCGCCGCTGCCCTCATTGAAGAGGGAAGCTATGATCGTTTTGTCGATGCGCGCTATAGCGATTGGCAGGGGGCGGAGGCGCAGGCTATGTTAAGCGGAAAACGCAGCCTGGAACAGATTGCCAAACGGGTTGAAACACAAAATATCAACCCTGAGCCACGCTCAGGGGCACAGGAATATCTGGAAAACCTGATCAATCGTTTTGTCTGATTGAAATTTGTTTTACACATTGAATGAAATTTGCTTTGGCCGAACTGTTGGCATCGGGTTTTATCTGGCCTAGGCTGGGTGTTATCCGGTAGCAAAAAGATAGTGTATATACGAAAATGGACCAAGAGCCTTTTCTTGTGACCTCCTCTGATGTGGACAAATCCACCCCCCCCGGGGGCGGTGGCAATATTGATGCAACGGCGCCCCCCGCCAAAGCCAAAGCCGTCACCCCCATGATGGCTCAGTTCTTTGAAATAAAGGCGGTTAATCCGGGTTATCTGCTGTTTTATCGCATGGGGGATTTTTATGAATTGTTCTTTGAGGATGCTGAAATCGCAGCGGCGGCGCTGGGGATTGCGCTGACCACACGCGGCGCGCATATGGGCCATCCCATCCCCATGTGCGGGGTGCCGGTGCGTGCCCATCAGGACTATTTGCGCAAGCTCATTTCCCTTGGTCACAGGGTGGCCATTTGCGAGCAGATGGAAGAACCCGCAGAGGCAAAAAAACGTGGCCACAAGTCGGTGGTTAAGCGCGATGTGGTGCGTCTGGTTACCCCGGGCACCATCACCGAAGATGAACTGCTTCCCACGCAGACCAATAACTATCTGGGCGCTTTATCCATGCTGAACCATGGGACAATGCTCTTTTCCCTCGCCTGGGCGGATGTTTCCACCGGAGAGACATTTTTAAGCGATATCGCGCCGGATCAAATTCTTGATGAATTGGGTCGGCTTGATCTGGCAGAACTTGTCCTGACACAAAAAACCCGTGATGCCCTTGAGCAATATTCTGCATCTTTGTCTGAGAGTGTGCGCCATATGGCGGTAATGCCAAATGAGATGTTTTCAAGTGAAAATGCCCCTGAAGTGCTTGGTGATGCGTTTGAAAGCCTGGACATATCCGGCTTTTCCCGAGCCGCACAGTCCGCATTGAGCGCATTGGTCACCTATGTGGCAAAAACTCAGAAGGCAGCGGGAATTGCCCTGCGCGCACCCGGGAATGCTCAAACCCTCACCACAATGCAGATTGATTTAGCCACATGGTCCTCCCTTGAAGTTTTGACCACAAACCGGGGTGAGAACAAAGGCTCCCTCAGGCACGCCATCGACCGCTGTGTCACCGCCGCCGGTTCACGCCTGCTATCCCGTCGGCTGACAGCGCCCCTCATGGACCCGCAAGCCATCAATCAGCGTCTTGATATGGTTGAAACGTTTTTTGCCAATTCCATGCTGAGCCAAAACGTGTCCGATGCCCTGCGCGGGATGCCGGATATCAGCCGGCCCCTGACCCGGCTTAATCTTGGGCGCGGCGGGCCTCGGGATATTGTTCATATTGCCCGGGCCGTCGTTAGTGCTCATGATTTATTCGGGATTTTACAGGGCGCAGAATACTTGCCGGAGGCCATGGGGCGGGTGGTGAAAAACCTTCAACGTGTCCCCCTGAAAACGGTTGACGAAATTTTGGCAACCCTTGTTGAAAATCCCCCCCTGATTGCCCGGGACGGGGAATTTGTGCGTGAGGGATGGAGCGCTGAGCTGGATGAGCAGCGTCAACTGGCGACAAAAAGCCGCACAATCATTGCCCAGTTGCAGGCCCGCCTTGCAGCGGAGACCGATATAAAGCCGCTTAAAATCAAGCATAATAAAGTTTTGGGATTTTTCATTGAAGTCCCCGTTGCATATGGCAAAAAACTGCTTGATGAACCCTTTGTTGCAACCTTCATCCATCGCCAGACCATGGCCAATGCCATGCGTTTTACCACGCGGGAGCTGGGGGAACTTGAGGGGCAGATAGCCAGGGCTCAATTTTGCGCGCTGGAACTTGAACAGGCGATATTTGACAAATTGCATCAACGGATTGTGGCCTTGACCGAGCAGTTGCGCGATACCGCCGCAGCTTTGGCCCGGATTGATGTGAGCTTTGGTCTGGCCAAACTG
>WFOP01000050.1 GCA_015487985.1 Hyphomicrobiales bacterium | reverse complement strand
CTGGCCGCCTCATCAACTTCATAAAGCGTCATATCCATACCACCCGTGATGGAAACAAGCAGGCCGCGTGCCCCCTGAATTGAAACATCATCAAGCAAAGGATTGGATATTGCCGCTTCTGCGGCATGGCGCGCCCGGTCCTCACCAGTGGCGTCCCCAGTTCCCATCATCGCTTTACCCATACCGCGCATAACGGAACGCACATCAGCAAAATCAAGATTGATCAAGCCGTCCTTGACCATCAGGTCAGTAATACAGGCAACACCGGAATAAAGCACCTGGTCCGCCATGCTGAAAGCATCGGCGAAAGTGGTCTTTTCATTGGCAACACGAAACAGGTTCTGATTGGGAATGACCAGCAATGTATCCACATAACGATGCAGTTCATCAATGCCGTCTTCCGCCAGGTTCATCCGGCGCGCGCCTTCAAACTGGAATGGTTTGGTCACAACACCAACAGTCAGAATTCCCTGCTCACGCGCGGCACGCGCAACAACGGGAGCCGCACCCGTACCCGTGCCACCTCCCATGCCTGCGGTAATAAAGGCCATGTGTGAACCGGACAGATGATCATTGATTTCATCAAGGCTTTCTTCTGCCGCCGCTTTGCCCACATCAGGCTGCGAGCCGGCGCCAAGCCCCTCGGTAACGGCAACCCCAAGTTGAACAACACGGCTGGCCTTGGATAAGGATAGCGCCTGGGCATCGGTGTTACCAACAACGAAATCCACCCCTTCAAGGCCGGATACAATCATGTTGTTTACGGCGTTGCCACCTGCCCCGCCCACACCAAAAACGGTGATCCGGGGTTTTAGTTCCTGAATGTCGGGAATTGTTAAATTGATGCTCATTTCACGCCTCGCTGTACGGATTTGCCCCAAAATACCGTCAAAAACGTTAACTGCCCCCTAACAAATTGCGAATTTGTCTTAACTTTTATGCAAATTGCAAAAAATTCGGAAGTTGCTTAGATTCTGTTAAGCATAGATATGCCCGCAACGCCCTTTCAAAAGCATTTTCCCCCGCCCGAAAACACCACAGCCGCTGCCCCTGACGCACCTATTCAGATATCAAAAGAAAGCTTTTTAATGGCAACTGAAACCAATTCCGGGAACAACAGGTTAGTCGCGAAATTTCATACACAGCCTTAACCGGTAACCAGACCCTAACCGGTGGACCAAGCCCTTGGCTGGCGCATGCCCGCCATTTTGCAGGCCTGCCCCACATACCCATAAGGAAACAGTGCATACATTGCCGCCTTTGACCCCGCCTTGTTCAGGTTGTCCCGGTCCGCCAGCAGCTTCAAGGCAAATCGCACATCGGGCATAACCCCGTGATCCGCTTCGGATTCGCGGATGAAGTTGATGACTTCATAATGCAATGGCGTCAGCTCAATATTCTCCTGCTCCGCCACATATTGCGTAAATTCGGGCGTCCATTGTTCAGGGTTTGTCAAATAGCCATTTCCATCAACCTCAACCACGGCCCCCGAAGGCAAGGTAAGTTGAGTAATTTTATCCGGTAAAGTGCGCATACCCGTTCCCTCATTTTGCCTGAAAACCGAACCCGCTTCAAGGCACACAGGTTAGGCGCACAACAGGCAAATTCCTTGCGCTAAATCAATTTACACGCACACAACCCATGCGAATCAGAACCTAAAAACTATTCCGTAACCAACTGGAAACACGGGATAAATACCCATCTGTTCCCGTCAGTTTCTGTCGCCGCGCCGGCTCGACATATTCCTGATGACAGATTTGCGGATAGACCAGCATTCCCACGATTGTTGAAAAAGTAGCCCCGCGCGCCTGAGGTGGCAGACCCGCAACCCCCAACGGGCGGCCCACCCGCACATTACGCGCCAGAACCCGCCGCGCCAATTCGGGCAACCCGGTCAACTCGCTGGCTCCGCCGGTCAAAACTATCCGGCGGCCACACACATCCATCATGCCCGTGGCCTGCATCCTTTCCCCGACGGCCTTGAGAATTTCTTCGACCCTGGGGCGGATGATACGCGTCAGGTGAGATCGGGGAATTTGCCCCTGAGAACTCTCCCCATCGCTTCCAATGGGGGTAACAGAAATCAGATCACGCTCATCGCTCTGCCCCGGCAATACGCTGCCATAATAGGTTTTCAGCCGTTCCGCATCTTCAATACTGATGGAAAGATGTCGCGCAATATCCACCGTCAGATGATGTCCGCCAATGGCAATGGCATCACTATAAACCAGACGGTCGTCGCTAAACACGGCAACACTGGTTGTTGCACCACCAAAATCAATGACCGCCACACCCAGCTTTGCTTCATCATCCACAAGAGTTGCCAGACCACTGGCATAGGGGGTTGCAATCAGCGCCTCAATTTGCAGATGGCAGCGGTTAAGGGCCAGCTCGATATTGCGCATGGCCATGGTTTCAGCAGAGATCACCGCCACATCCACCCCGAACTGATCCCCCACCATGCCCAGTGGCTCCTCGATGCCCCGCTGACCATCAAGGGAAAATCCGATAGGCAGGGCATGAATGATTGAACGTTCATTTCTGACAGAGCGCTGATTGACCGCCTGCAGAACCCGCGAAATATCCCCCCGTTCCACCTCCGTGCCATCAAGGGACACTGAAGCAGAAAAGGTTTCAGAACCAAGCCGCCCCGCACTCACATTCACAATGACGGACTCAACGGTCAGCCCCGCCATGCGCTCAGCAGCCCCCACGACAGAGCGGATGGCCTGTTCCGCCTTGGCCAGGTCACTTACGACACCACTTTTAATTCCCGCAGACGGCCCATACCCGAATCCGATCACCTCCACCACATGAGAGCGACCCTTGAGTGCCTTGCCCTCGGCCCGGGGCACCAGTCGCGCCACCACACAACACATCTTGGTTGAGCCAATATCAAGCACCGAAACCAGAGTAGACTTGCCGGGCTGAACCGGGCGCAATCTTGCGGTAATAGAATCTGTAATCATCAACTCATCTCTAACTTACTATTCACTGACTTCATCGCGTTTGGCCAAACGCAATGCTGTAAATCCTGCAACCCGCATATCAATCAGCACCAGGTCTCTTTGAAAAATCTGATACACATTCTGGGCCGCTTCCAGCTGAGCCAAAGCCTGACCCAACCCGGTTTCAGGCAATTGCACCCGCAATCCCGTTTCATAAATCATGTCCCAGCGGCGCTCCCCGATACGGCTGAGCGCCAATAAACCATCAAGCAGAACCGGCCGTCGCTCCAGCGCCAGAATCATCATCTGCGCATTGTCCGCTGCCCCCTCCCCGATCACCAGAGGCAAGGCTTCATCGGCAACACTGGCATTGGCAATCTGCCTGCCTGAACCATCCACAACAAATGTCACCCCATCCACACGCCAACGCGCCACC
>WFOP01000049.1 GCA_015487985.1 Hyphomicrobiales bacterium | reverse complement strand
GGCATAGAGGGGGGGGGCATGGGCAATGCTTTTTGGGCTGAATTTCAATTTGGGATGGTCCAGCGGGCAAAAAATGTCCGCGCCGGCAGTCAGTTACCCAAGCATGACAACAGATTGTTCCGTTTGGCAAGGGGCAAAAAATACCCTGCACATTCTGAAATATGCAGGGTGTTGGTCTTACCGGGCTTTTTCAGTAAAAAAAGGGATGTGCGCTAAAGCTGCCCTTTAATCACATAGGAGAGGATATCAACCACCTGTTGCGGGGTTTGAGTGACCGCCAACGCAGCGGCATCCACTTCCTTTAGCGGGTGCTGATGTTCGTCTGAATGCATGACAATCAGGGGAATGTTGAGGGCGCTGGCAAACCCGGCATCAAAGGCCGCATTCCATTGTTTATATTTTTCACCAAAGCGCACTACAACAATATCGGCCTCGCCGATAAGCGTGCGGGTGCGGATGGCGTTGATTTTTGCGCCCTTGTTGTCATGCCAGAATTTGTCCGGCTCGGCCCCCAGGATTTTTACGCCGCAATCATCGGAGGCGTCGTGATCGGTTACGGGGGAGGTGAAGAGAACGGGCAGGTTGGCCGCCGCTGCTCCCTGTTCGATCTGTTCGCGCCAATCCGTGTGGATTTCCCCGGACAGGTATATGCTCCATGTTCGCTGTGTCATGTCATTTACGCCGGGGAGTTGATGGCGATGCCATTTTTGCTCAGCAGTTCCTGCAATTCCCCTGCCTGAAACATTTCGCGCACGATGTCGGCACCACCAATAAATTCGCCCTTGATATAAAGCTGGGGGATTGTGGGCCAGTCGGCATAATCCTTGATGCCCTGACGCAGTTCTTCGTCTTCAAGAACATTGGCGCTGGCGAAATCCAGATCGAGATATTTGAGCATTTGCACCACTTGCCCGGAAAATCCGCACTGGGGGAAATCCGGTGTGCCTTTCATGAACAGCATGACGGGATTGGATTTAACTTGTGCGTCGATGGTGGCTTTGATGTCAGTCATTTTGGATTCCTTTGGCTTCCTGTGGCATCCGAGGCAAAAACTCGGTGAGTAAGAGATTTGAACAGGCAGATCAGAGCATTTAATACGCGAAAATCAGTGGCGATAGCAACAACCAGAACGAAAACAAATCCGCTAAAGATCATGCCCATGGGATTTTTCCTGCCTTGGTTCTAGATAGGGGGGGAGGGGATGTTTGTCGAGGGGCATGTTAGGTTTTTCTAATATGAGCCGGCAATCGTGCTTTCACCCAAGGGTGATTGGTGAAGTCGGTTGTCTGGTCAAACAAAACGCCCTCCCAGCCATGGGCATTGGCGGCATCGACATTGCTTTGTCCATCGTCAAAGAACAAGGGGGGCTGGTTTTGTTGCCCCAATTGTGTATCCACCGCTTGAAAATAGGCCGGGTCCGGTTTGGCTTCACCCAGGCGGGCGGCGTAGAACATGTCCTTGAAGATGTGGGAAAAGCCGACATTCGTCCAAAGGTGAAAGGCACGAATATGTTCTTGGTTGGTGGCCAGATAAATCTGAACATCGGGGGATTTTGAGAATTGCTTAACGGCTTCAATCAGTTGCAGGTTGAGCTGGTTGTCATGCTTGAGCCAGTAAGCCAGAAATGTCAGTGGCGATTCATTATATCCGATGGTGGGCAGGAAGTTAGCCAACTCGCTGAGAAGGGAGGTTTGGCCGCGCACAATGGAGGAAAAACGCTGCTTGAAAAATTCGCTCCAATCTTCACGCGCGATCCCCAGATCATCCTTCATATACCGGTCCCAGCGCCGTGCCCGATTTGGGTCGGGATGGAACATGGAATGAATAAGCACCCCGTCGATATCGAACAGAATGGCGCGGGCCATGATTTATTCGGGAGCGCTGGTTTGCAGAGCCAAGGCATGCAGCGCGCCGCTGTCCAGAACGGATTTCAAGGCGGCGTTGACCATCTGATGTTGCTGAACGCGGGATTTTCCGGCAAATGATGCGGCAATAACACGGGCGGTGAAGTGGTGCCCGTCGTCCGTTTGAACAAGGACATCCGCATCGGGAATGGCATCCTGAATCAGGCGTTCGATTTCTGAGGTATCCATTGATTTGTCCTTTGAGTTTTATGCTCGTTTTTGTGCCATAAAGCGGGGAAACCACCCCTCATGGGCCGTGGTCAGTTCTGATACAGATATGGCACGGGCGTCACCCAGCTTCAAGGTGTTGCCCCCTGTGATGCCGATTTCAATGACAGAAATATTGGCGGCGGATGCTTTGCTCAAAACCTGCTTCACATCTTTGGGGGAGACAGTAACAACATATCTGCCCTGATCTTCGCCAAAGAATGAGGCGGGTGCTTTGGCGCCGGGGGGTTGTGAAATTGTTGCGCCGATTTTGCCGCTGATAGCCATTTCAGCCAGTGCAATTGCAAGGCCACCGTCCGAACAGTCATGCACATTATTGCTCAAACCGTCCCGGATTATGGCGCGTACAAATTGCCCTGTTGCTTTTTCTTGAGGCAAGTCAACCGGGGGCGGGGGGCCTTCGTGCAGGTTGTGGATCTGTTTGTAATATTGGGACTGGCTGAGATGATTGCCCCAGTCTTCTTTGGCCCCCACCAGCAAAATAATCCGGTCGGGTTGATTGAACGCAATGCGGGCCATGGCACTATGGTCGGGCAACAGGCCAACCCCGGCAATGGTGGGGGTGGGTAAAATGCCTATTCCGTTGGTTTCGTTATAAAGGGAGACATTGCCTGAAACGATGGGGAAATCCAGCGTTTGGCAGGCGGCGCCAATTCCCTTGATGGCCCCGACAAGCTGGCCCATTATATGGGGTTTTTCAGGATTGCCGAAATTCAGATTATCCGAACAGGCCAGAGGTTCAGCCCCGGTGGCGCAAAGATTGCGCCAACATTCGGCCACCGCCTGCTTGCCCCCCTCAAAGGGGTCGGCTTCGCAAAAATGGGGAGTGACATCGGAGGAAAAGGCAAGGGCTTTTTCAGGGTGCCCGTCAACGCGGACCACCCCCGCATCTCCGCCGGGCAATTGCAGGGAATTGCCTTGAATGAGAGTGTCATACTGTTCCCAGACCCAGCGGCGTGAACTCAGGTTGGGGGAGCCGATGAGGTGGAGCAATGTGTCTGCAATATCCACTTCGGGCAGGGCTATCTCAGGTGCGTCAGCGACAATGGTGGGGGTCCATGGCCGGTCATATTCAGGGGCATCATCCCCCAATTGTTTGATGGGCAGGTTGGCCACTTCGGTGCCCTGCCAGAGCACCCGGAAACGCAAATCATCAGTGGTTATGCCCACGGTGGCAAAATCAAGTTCCCATTTTTCAAAAACCGCGCGCGCCTGTGGTTCTTTTTCAGGGTGCAGCACCATGAGCATGCGCTCCTGGCTTTCCGAAAGCATCATTTCATAGGGAATCATATTTTCTTCGCGTACCGGCACATTATCGAGGTCCAATTGAATGCCAAGGTCGCCTTTTGCGCCCATTTCCACCGCTGAACAGGTGAGGCCCGCCGCCCCCATATCCTGAATGGCCACCACGGCGCCGGTGGCCATGAGTTCAAGGGTTGCCTCCATCAGCCGCTTTTCGGTGAACGGGTCGCCCACTTGCACCGTGGGGCGTTTCTCTTCGATATCGTCGTCAAATTCAGCGGATGCCATTGTTGCGCCGCCAACACCGTCGCGCCCGGTTTTTGCCCCAAGGTAAACAACCGGCAGGCCAACGCCCCTGGCTTCAGAGAGAAAAATTTTGTCGGTGTCAGCAATCCCGGCGGCAAAAGCGTTGACCAGATTGTTGCCATTATAGCGGGGGTCAAATTCAACTTCCCCGCCAACGGTCGGCACGCCAAAGCAATTGGCGTAGCCGCCAATTCCAGCCACGACACCATTGACCAGATGGCGGGTTTTCTTGTGGTCGGGCTCGCCAAACCTGAGGGCGTTCATGGCGGCTATCGGGCGGGCGCCCATGGTGAAAACATCGCGCAAAATGCCGCCAATGCCGGTGGCTGCGCCCTGATAGGGCTCGATATAGGAGGGGTGGTTGTGGCTTTCCATTTTGAAAATCACGGCCTGGCCGTCGCCAATATCCACCACGCCGGCATTTTCTCCGGGGCCTAAAATCACATGTTTTGCGGTGGTGGGCAGGGTGCGCAGCCATTTTTTGGAGCTTTTATAGGAACAGTGTTCGTTCCACATGGCCGAGAATATGCCCAGTTCGGTGTAGGATGGTTCACGCCCGATAAGGTCGAGGATTTTATTGTATTCATCTTCGTTCAGGCCGTGATCGGCTATCAGGTCTTTGGTGATGGATGGTTCGTTTTTTATCATGCGTCCACCATTTCAAACAGGCTTTGGAACAAGGGGCGCCCGTCGGTGCCCCCATGGGCGGGTTCAACAAGATTTTCAGGGTGGGGCATCAGGCCAAGCACGTTTTTATTTTTGTTGAGCACGCCGGCGATATTGTTGATGGAGCCGTTGGGGTTGGTGTCGTTGGCGTAGCGAAAGGCCACCTGTTGATTGTCTTCAATGCGCTTTAAGGTTTCTGGCGAGGTGAAATAGTTGCCGTCGTGATGGGCCACGGGGCAGTTGATGACCTGATTGGCCTTATAGCGCGAGGTGAACCGGGTATCGGCATTGCTGACTTCAAGCTGCACATTCTTGCAGACAAATTTAAGGGAGGCGTTGCGCATCAGCGTGCCGGGC
>WFOP01000048.1 GCA_015487985.1 Hyphomicrobiales bacterium | reverse complement strand
GCAACCAGATGATCGGCTTGCCGATTGAAAAAGTGCATGATGTGTTTTTCCCGAGTAACTTTACCCCCGTTCCCCTGTCGCAAAGCCAGATTGCGGGGGTTTTGAACCTGCGCGGGCGTATTGTGACGATTGTTGATTTGTCCAAAATCATGGGTTTGACGGCGGTAAATGAGGAAATCGGTGAACGTCCGGCGGTGGGGGTGAATTATGCTAACGAATCGTACGGACTTTTAACTGATACTCTTGGGGAAGTGGTGACGCTGGCGGATGATTTGTTTGAGCCTAACCCGGTGAATATTGATGGAGCATGGGCAAATCTTTCTCTTGGCACTTATCGGCTGGAGCATGAATTGCTGGTGGTGCTGGACATAGATGCGTTGATTGATGGTTTGATGAAAAAGGAAGCGGCCTAGATTTTAGAGCTGTTTGAAAAGTGAGGAAGAAAAATGAAATCCTGTTTGGTGGTTGATGATTCAAGTGTGGTTCGCAAGGTGGCACGACGCTTTCTTGAGGATATGGATTTTGTGGTGGAAGAGGCCGAAGACGGTCAGGAAGCCTATGACAAATGTACCGCCAAGATGCCCGATTCCATTTTGCTGGATTGGAATATGCCCATTATGTCGGGGCTGGAATTTTTGAAATTGCTGCGCGCGTTTGACGGGGGCGACAAGCCCCGCGTTGTGTTTTGCACAACGGAAAATGATGTGGGCCATATCGCCATGGCGCTTAAAGCGGGGGCCAACGAATATATGATGAAGCCGTTTGACCGGGAAATCCTTGAAAGCAAATTTCAGGAAGTTGGTTTTCAATAAACCGTTTTTTCTCACGGGTTAAATTATCTAACAGCATTTTCACCCGGCTTTGTCCGGGTGTTTTTTTGCCAGAAATTGCAAAGGCCGTTTTGTTGTCGGCCTGTATTGTTACCGGCCTGATGTGCCCGATTGCTTAAAAAGGCAAGAAAAAGCGGGCAGGTCGGGCAGGGTTATATGGCGGGCTCCCACGAAGGTCAGCGGAACTACCTAAGCCTGCTTCAACGTGTGACTTACCTTAAGCGTTCATGCTGGGGGCACAGAAAATGGTGGTTCAAAAATGAATGTTATGAGCGCAAAGCCGGCGCAAATGCCCAATAAGCGGGTTATGCTGGTGGAGGATTCTGCGGTGGTGCGGGGTATGATCCGGGGTTGGCTGGAGACCATGGATGGCATTGAAGTCGTGGCGGCGGCCGACAATGGCCAGGTGGCGCTGAACAAGGTGGCAATGGCGCGCCCGGATGTGATTATTCTTGATATTGAAATGCCGGTAATGGACGGCTTAACTGCTTTGCCCGGTCTGTTGCGGGCCGCGCCGGGGGTGAAGGTGCTGGTGGCATCCACCCTGTCCCGACGTAACGCACAAGTGACGCTCAAAGCAATGAACCTTGGGGCCGCAGACTACCTGGCCAAGCCCTCCTTTGCCAAAGACGGGGTGGATGCGCGGGCTGTCTTTCGCGAAGAACTGATTGGTAAAGTATCGGGTCTGGTTGGGCTGAACCTTATTTCACCGTTGAGCGGGAACGCAAAAGGGGCACAACAAAAAACGCCGGCCAAGCCGGTTGTGCCCAAAACATCCCCCCACCAGCGCTGGGGCACCATTCCGGCGCCCGAGAGTGATTTCTCCCTGCGCAAAGTTTCCAGGATTACACCACGGGTGCTGGCCATAGGTTCTTCAACGGGCGGCCCGGCGGCCCTGTCCAAAGTCATGACAGAGCTAAAGGGGCGGCTCGATCATTTGCCGGTTCTGGTCACCCAGCATATGCCGCCGACCTTTACCGCCCTTTTGGGGGAAAGCCTGTGTCGGCTGAGCGGCCTTGATGGGGGGGAAGCCACAGACGGCGAGGAAATATTACCGGGCCGGATTTATGTGGCACCGGGGGGATTTCATATGCGTGTTCAGGCGCAGGGGGCAGGGTTTGTTGTAGCGCTGGAGGATGGCGCGCCGATCAATCATTGCAAACCGGCAGTGGACCCCATGTTTGAGAGCGTGGCGAAGGCCTATGGGGGAAGTGCGCTGGCGCTGGTTCTGACCGGTATGGGCACGGACGGGGCAGCGGGGGCAACAAAAATTGCCGATGCGGGCGGTTCGGTTTTTGCCCAGGATGAAAAAAGTTCAATTGTGTGGGGGATGCCCGGCGCAGCCATGGCGGCGGGGGCCTGTGTGGAGGCGATTGCATTGGATAAAATTGCCCTTCGGGTGAGCAATATTTTAATGAGTAAAGGGCAGTGAAATGAATAGTGAAGAGTTTGAGAAAATCAGTGAATTTGTGCAAAAAAGCAGCGGGATCGTCTTAAGCCAGTCCAAAGAATATCTGGTGGATTCGCGGCTAAAACCGATTGCAGAGGCCCATGGGTATGAGGATGTGAGCGCTTTGGCGCGCGGGCTGATGCTTGCCCCTGAAGCGGTAAAACTTGCCGTCACCGACGCCATGACCACCAACGAGACTTTTTTCTTTCGCGACAAAACCCCCTTCAAGCTGTTTGAAGATGTTATTTTGCCCGAGGTTGCCAAGGCACGGCGCAGCACGGGAAAAATCCGCATCTGGTGTGCGGCGGCCTCCACCGGGCAGGAGCCTTATTCCATTGCCATGCTCTTGCTCAAACATAAACGGTTGTGGGCGGGGCTGAGTGTGGAAATAATGGCAACGGACCTTTCGCCAAGCGCAATCGAAAAGGCCAAACAGGGGCGCTATACGCAATTTGAAGTGCAACGGGGCCTGCCGGTGGAACTGTTGGTGGCTCATTTTACTCAGGATGGCACCCATTGGATTGTTTCAGATGCCATTAAACGCATGGTGAAGTTTTCGCAGTTCAACCTGCTGGGCAATTATGGATCCATTGGTGTGTTTGACGTGGTTTATTGCCGAAATGTGCTGATTTATTTTGATGGTGATACCAAGCGGCAGGTTTTGGCGTCTGTGCGTAAAGTGATGAAGCCGGATGGCTATCTGGTGCTGGGGGCGGCGGATACTGTTATCGGCTCCAATGGCGAATTTGAGCGCGCGGCAGCACGCGGACTTTATCAGCCGGTGGAGGCGCGCAAATTGCGCGAGGGGGGCCAAGATGTGCCAAGTGCCCTGGCCAGCTAGTATGGTGGTGGCGCCGGGCATCGGGGCAGTGCCTACCACAGGGTAAAGGTCACTTCTTCTGGTGCGAGACATATCTGATCGGAGCAGGTTTGCAAAACAAGCAAAACCTGACCGGGGTCAGAAGATGTGTTTTGCGGCAAGGGGGCGCTGAGTTGCAGTGTGCCTTCATATAGGGCGAGGGGTTGGGCGTTGAACCCGAGGGCCTTGATTATGGGGGCTGGAAAATTTTCGGCAGGCAGGGCCATGCCGGAAACGCTCATTTGGGTTGGAATAAGATAGTCCTCCAGCGGCACACTGGCGTTTATGTGCCATCCTTTTGCGATGTCAAACGAAACCGAGGTGGTGTTGTTTTGCCGGTCAACGGACGAGGTGACCTTTACAACACCATTGGCGAGATAGCGTATGGGGCCGGTTTCGCCATGAGAAAGGGCCAAGGCGGTGCGCAATGTGTAGCCGCGCAAATGGGGGGCGGCCAGGGCATGGCCGGACAGTGCGGCGGCGAGCAGTCTGGCCTGCCGGGCATATTGGGGGTCACCGGTGCGCTTGGCCAACCCGTCAAACAGCGCCAGCGCCAGCGCGTTGCCGGCGGGTACTTCAGAATCATCAATGGGCAGGAATTTTCCCAAACCATCGGGTTCTGACTTCATGGAAAAGGGGGTGTTTTCAGAACGCGGATCGGCAAAGCGGGTTGTGATCTGGCCTGCCAATTGTTGGGCGCTCTCAAGCAATGCTTTGGGTTCCACCCCATCGGGGGCGTGGTCAAAAAGGGCCAGAAACGCCACACCAAGGCCCGCATAGTCCGACAGCAGAGCCGGGGTGCCAACGCCCCCTTCAAAGCTAATTCTGTTCAGGTCGCCGTTTGCTGCCATCATTTGAGTGGTGATATAATCGGCGGCGTTCAGGGCGGTCTGATAATAGTGCGGGCGCTGAAGAACGCTGGCGGCTTCAGCCAGTGTTTCAATCATTGAAGCGTTCCAGTCGACAACGATTTTTTCATCGCGATGGGGGGGAATTCTGTTGTTGCGCGCTGTGTGCAACTGGTTCAGCACCGCATCGAGCCGGGTATAAAACTCAATCTGGTTTTCCCCCGGCAATTGTTTGAGGTGCAGGATGTTTGTACCCTCAAAATTCCCCTCTTCCGTAACGCCCAGAGCATCCAGGGCAAAGGGGGCATCAGCATCCAGCGCCGCTGTGATTTGCCGCGGGGTCCACAGATAATATACCCCTTCTTCAAGCTTTCCCTCAGTGCCCATGGAATCTGCGTCCTGCGCCGAATAAAACCCGCCGGCGGGCGCACGCATTTTGCGCAAAACATAATCAAAGGTACGGATGGCGGCGCGCCGATAGCGGAACTTTCCGGTGGCGGCATAGGCGCGCACCAGCAGGCGACCTATCAGGGCCTGATTGTAGAGCATTTTTTCAAAGTGGGGGATTTGCCAGGATTCATCAACGGTGTAGCGATGAAACCCGCCCCCGATCTGGTCGTGAATGCCGCCAATAAGCATGCCGTCCAGTGCTTCAGTGACCACGGTCAATAAATCAGGGTCGGCGCGCCTCTCCGCCTGATCCAGCAAAAACAGGAGATTGGCTT
>WFOP01000047.1 GCA_015487985.1 Hyphomicrobiales bacterium | reverse complement strand
TGCCTGCGCCAACTGCTTGAAAACCTCCCCTCAAAACTCGCCACTGCCGGCGGAGTCGGATTTGAAAACCTGAAATGGAAACGCCCCGTCATGGTCAATGATACAATCGGCGGTACGGTGACAATCACCAACCTTCGCCGAACAAAGTCCAACCCGCAATGGGGGCTTATGACCCTTGATTTTGATATCAGGAATCAAAAAAACCAACAGGTCATGACCATGACCCTGAAAAATCTGGTGGAGGTACGCGATCCACTGGCACCAATTGAAGCGCCAATTGAGGAGCCAATGAAATGACCCGCTGGTTTGAAGACATAATTATTGATGAAACCCACAATTTGGGAACCCACAAATTTGAACTGGCAGAGATGATCAGATTTTCCAAAATGTATGACAATCAGTATTATCACACAGACCCCGAACTGGCACGACATTCCCACTTTGGCGGATTGATTGCCTCGGGCTGGCACACCGCATGTGTGGGCCACCGCTATATGGTGGACTATCTGGCTGATGTTGAACGCCAGATTTTGGACGCCGGGGAAAAACCGGGCATTTCAGGTCCTTCACCGGGCATAAACTCCATGAGTTTCACCACACCGGTGCGCGATGGCGATGTTGTGAGCTATGAAATGACCATCACCTCAAAACGAAAGTCGGCCTCTGTGCCCGGCTGGGGCATTTTGATTGTTCAGATAAAAGCCCACAATCAGCGCGGTGAACTGGTCTATACGCAGGAATCTGCAGGGTTTTCAAAACTGCGCGATTTCAAACCCTCACTGAAAATGCGCCTTCAGGAGTGGGCCATCAAACAGCCCCTGCTGCGTAAATTACTGCTGAAACACTGATATGTTCCGCATAATTGCCTGGTCCCATGATTATCCGCCCCAAAACCCATCAGGGGCAGACCTCTTTTGCACGCGCCACCACTTCCAGCCAAGCAATGGACAAATGCGCCTATGGTGCGCAAATCCAAACTAATCAGGCTAACCGGCCCTGCCAGTTCTGCACTGTGCAAAACACGACCACGAACACAGCCCCTATAGTTACACCCTCAATGCCCCTCAAAGGTCATGAGCGAATGGATTTCAACCTGGTTTTCGCGCAACTTTTTCGCCCCCCCGATATCAGGCAGATCAATCACAAACGCCGCATGGTCCACCACCGCCCCGGTGCGCCGCAAAAGCCCCACCGCCGCCATGGCCGTTCCCCCGGTTGCAATCAGATCATCCACCAACAAAACCCGGTGCTGTTCATTCACCACATCCGCATGAATTTCAATCGTATCCACGCCATATTCCAGGGCATAATTCTGCCCGATGGTTTCCCCCGGCAGCTTTCCTGATTTACGCACCGGCACAAAACCAACTCCAAGGGAAATCGCCACCCCGGCACCAAAGATAAATCCCCTCGCTTCAATGCCCGCCACATGGGTAATACCCAACCCCCTGTGCGCAGAAGCCATCTGTTCGATGCTTTCCCTGAAACCTTCCGGATGCTCGATCAGCGTAGTGATATCGCGATAAAGAATGCCCTTTTTCGGGTAATCGGGAATTGTGCGGACAAGGGATTTAAGATCTATGCTCATGGAAAGTCACTCCGAAGACAAAACGAGTTTGGGCCGCCATCGAGCTGAGCTGCAAGCCCGAACAAAACAGGGCCTGTTCGTTTAATTTTGTACATGGCTATTTCCCCCAGTCAAGCAGTCCACCGGCTCGTTCAACAACCTTTTCATCGGTTAGGCTCATAAAAAAAGGCTCCCTTGGGAGCCTTAATTCTAAACTTATAAAAACAGTAATCTAGTGGGCGACATTTGACCAGATTTTGCGCTTCACCAGATACATCATCCCGGCCAAAACCAAAAGGAAAACAATGGTTCTGAAGCCCATTGATTTGCGTGAAGCCAAATGAGGCTCTGCCATCCACATCATGAAGGCTGAAATATCAGCGGCATACTGTTCAACGGTTTCAGGAACACTGTCCCCTTCATAGTCAACAATGCCCTCAAACAGGGGTGGACCCATCGCCAGCGTGCCCCCCAGATAAGCATTCCATGACTGTCCGTCAGGCACTTCCACGTCATGGGGCGCATCCGTGTAATTGACCAGAAGATTATAGATATAGTCAGCACCACCCTCCTGATAGCCGGTGAAATAGTTCAGCGCCCAGAACGGGAATTTCTGGCTTACGCCACGCGCCTTTGCCAGAACGGAAAAGTCAGGCGGGAAAGCACCATTGTTTGAGGCGCGCGCATCACGCTCGGTTTCAAACGGATTGGGCCAATTGTCAGCCGGCGTTGCAGCGCGTTCTCCCTCGGCAAGCTCAGGATCAAGAATGATATATTCTGCCGCCAGGGTCTTCACCTGATCTTCGGAGAACAGAGGTCCCCCCTCTTCGCTCAGATTTCTGAACGACATCAGGCGAGCACCATGACAACTTGAACACACTTCCTGAAACACCTGAAATCCGCGTTGCAGCTGGTTTGAATCATATTTGCCAAAAATGCCGGCAAAGGTCCATTTTTGCAATTCAGGCTCAACACCCACAACCGCAGCTGTTGCCGGGGCAACACTCAGCCCGCCGGACAGTGCCATAACAGCACCCAGAACCAGACCCTTAAAGGTGGTTGATGATTTATTCATTTTCAAAATCCTTCCCACGATCATTCCCCTTTATTTCCAAGCACACTCTCAGAGATGCTTGCTGGTAACGGGTTGGGGGTTTCAATACGCGAAACGATTGGCAAAACAAGCAGGAAGTAAGCGAAATAGTACGCGGTCCCCACTTTGGACAACAACAGAAATATCCCCTCTGCCGCTTGTGCCCCCAGATAGGTGAGCATCAGGAAGTTGAGGACAAACAGCCAGTAAAAAGGCTTGAACAGCGGACGATAGCTGCCCGAACGCACCTTTGAACCATCAAGCCAGGGCAAGAAGAACAGGATAACGATTGAGCCGCCAAAGAAGATCACACCACCAAGTTTGGATGAAATGAACAGCATATCAAAATCAATCGCCCGCAAAATCGCATAGAATGGCAGGAAGTACCATTCCGGCACAATGTGCGGCGGCGTTATCTGTGAGTTTGCCTGAATATAGTTGTCAGGGTGACCAAGAATGTCGGGTGCAAAGAATACAAACCATGCAAATGGAATGAGGAATACAACAACCGCGAACAGGTCTTTCATGGTGATATACGGATGGAAAGGCACCGTATCGGCCGAGGTCTTGACCTCAACCCCGGTGGGGTTGTTGTTTCCCGGAACATGCAAGGCCCAGATATGAAGTATCACAACCGCCAGAATAATGAACGGCAACAGATAGTGCAGTGAGAAAAACCGCGTCAACGTGGCATTATCAACCGCAAATCCGCCGCGCAACAAAACCAGAATAGGTTCCCCCACAACCGGGACTGCCGCAAAAATTTCAGTAATAACGGTCGCCGCCCAAAAGCTCATCTGACCCCATGGAAGCACATATCCCATGAAAGATGTCGCCATCATCAAAACGAAGATCAAAACACCCAAAATCCAGATGATTTCCCGCGGTGCCTTGTAGGAGCCGTAATACAGCCCTCTGAAAATGTGCATATAAACCGCAAAAAAGAACATGGATGCGCCAACCGCGTGCGTTCCTTGAATGATGCGGCCATAATTCACATTGCGCCGAATATGCTCAACGGAATCGAATGCCAAAGAGGCATCCGAAGTATAGTGCATCGCCAGAACGATACCGGTGATAATTTGTATCACCAGCATGAACATCAGAATTGCGCCAAAAGTCCACCAGTAGTTGATGTTTTTTGGCGTCGGAAAATCCATCAGGTGTTCTTTCGAAAACCTTAGAATTGGCAGACGTTCGTCAAGCCATTTTTCCACTGGATTTGTTGGATTGTAGCCGGATTGTCCAGACATCAGATAGGCTCCCCTTAACCGATCTTGACGATCGTATCACTCAAAAATTCGTACTCAGGCTGAATCAGGTTCAGCGGCGCAGGCCCTTTGCGGATCCGTCCCGCAGTATCATAGTGTGAACCATGACACGGGCAGAACCAGCCGCCAAAATCACCAGACTCGCCCACCGGCACACATCCCAGGTGTGTACAGTTAGCGATCATGATCAACCACTGCTCATGACCCTCTTTCACCCGTTCTGCATCCGTTTGCGGATCCTTCAAATCCGACAAGGGAACCGCTTTTGCCTGGGCGATTTCCTCAGGCGTGCGATATCGGACAAACATGGGCAGCCCGCGCCATTTTATGGTCACGGACTGGCCCTCGCTCAAGGTACTCAGGTCAAATTCGATTGATGCCAATGCCAATACGGACGCATCCGGATTAAGCTGGTCGATCAGCGGCCAGACTGCCGCCGCTGCGCCAACGGCACCCATTGCGCCGGTTGCCACATATAAAAAGTCTCGTTTTGTAATATCGGAAGTTGCGTCGCTCGCCACTGTGCCCATCCCCACCCGATTAAAATTATCACTCTCATTACTGATAAAACAGCAGCAGGTTCCTGCCCTTATCAGCCCTGCAGCCAGTCCTTATCACACTGTCCGCAGAATCTGGAACCTTTTGGCACCCTCGCACGCTCTTGTCCAGCCTGTAAAAACATGACAAACCCCACCTGCGACACTATTTCCACATCTTTGAGAGCTGCGTACCGCCAACAAAACCCGGAATTCTGCTAATTTTCATTCAAACCCACATTTTGATCCAAATCAACAAATGAATATTGAACTTGCCCTCTATCAACCTGACATTCCCCAAAATACCGGTACAATTCTACGCCTTGGTGCCTGCATGAATGTTCCGGTTCACATCATCCACCCGACCGGATTTCACTTTTCGCACAAACTGTTTCGCCGCGCGGCGATGGATTACGCCCACCATGTGCAAATGATTGAGCATGACAGTTTCAGGAAATTTAACACATGGCGCACTGAACAAAACAGGCGCCTTGTTCTCATGAGCACAAAAGCAAAAAACTCCGTTTATAATTTCAATTTCACCCCCGGCGATATTTTGCTGGCCGGCAGAGAAAGCGCCGGGGTGCCCGCTGAGGTCGCCAGAACCTGCACCGCAATGGTGCGCCTGCCCATGACAAAGCAAGTGCGCTCCCTTAATGTATCGCTGGCCTCAGCCATGATCCTTGGCGAAGCCCTGCGCCAGACCAACGGGTTTGAAACATTATCCTAGATATTTTTTGAGCTGTTCCAGCAAGTCCGCGCGCTCAAGCGCAAAGCCGCTTTGCACCCATTCACTCTCAATTCGGCGCAGGGCCTTGCCCAGGTCCGGTCCCTGCTCAAACCCCGCCTCCAGCAGATCCCCACCACTGATGGGAAAGCGGGGGACTTCCATCTGACCCCAAAAATCATTTATCTCACGACATTTTTCCTCATTCCAACTGGCAATGGCGCAGGCAACAGGCACCGCAACATAGACAAACCGGCTATGGCGATATGCAGCATCATAAAGCTCTCCGGCGATCATTTTGAGCGCCGCCGAGCGAATGGACTTTGCTTCGCTTATCAGCGCACCCGATAACCGCCATGCACTGGCCAGCCGGTCCAAAACCCCCTCTTCCCCCAACAAAGCCAGCCGTGCGGCCACTATCGGGCTTTGCGTTTTATTCTCGTATCTGAGCAGGGCCTGCAAATCTTCAATTGAAAAATCCAGCAAACCGATCTTGGTCATGCGCGCCAGTGTGGCAACCACTCTGGGGAGGGCCAGAATTTTGCTCATTTCATGGCCGATGCGTTCCGCCGATATCTGTTTCAAATCCCCCACGGCGGCGGCACAGGCTTCCAGCCCCGCCTCATCAAATTGCTCATTGCCGTGACTGGCGGTAAATCTGAAAAAGCGATATACTCGCAACCTGTCTTCGCAAATCCGTTTGACCGGATCGCCAATAAAACGCACCCGGCGGGCCAAAACATCCGCCAAGGCATCCAGAGGATCAAAAAGCGCCCCGTTCTGCTCTGCATAAATCGCATTCATGGTGAAATCACGCCGTCTGGCATCTGCCCGCCAGTCTGTGCCAAATTTCACCCTGGCATGGCGACCATCGCTAGTTACATCCTGACGCAATGTTGTAACTTCAGCGATAACCTGACCGTTTCGTATTGTCACGGTTCCATGATCGTACCCTGTGGGATAACAGGGCATGCCCGCCTCGCGCGCCCGTTGCAACACTTCATCGGGCAGCAATTCTGTTGCCAGATCAATATCCCCCCCCAAAGATGTCATATCCAAAACCGTATCGCGCACCAGCCCGCCAACCGCACGCGTCTGTTTTTCCTCTCCCCCAAGCAGGCTGAAAATCTGCTGTGCATCAGGCGCGCGCACCCACCACGCAGCCCGCAGTCGTGTAACAGCCTCGTGTCGCCCTTTCACCTGAATGACCACCTTATTCCCTTTGCCCCGATAGCGTCATATCGGCAAATTTACGGGCCAGATTTGCAGTGATCCCCCAGATCGTATGTGATTTGAAAATCAGTTGCCACGTTTGAAATTTGTGCCCGTTCCTTTCCAGCTTGAGGTGAGAATAGTTGCCTTTATCAAGCAGGAAACCAAGCGGCACTTCAAATATTTCATCCACTTCAAGCGGGTTGGGCGTAAAAACCGGGTCCCCGAAAACCTCGGCAACAACCGGCGTTATCAAATAATTGGTTCCCGTCACATAGGCGGGCAAATAGCCCAATATGCGCGCATTCTCCTGAACAAGTGCAATTTCTTCGTGCGCCTCGCGCAACGCCCCCGCCCCCGGAC
>WFOP01000046.1 GCA_015487985.1 Hyphomicrobiales bacterium | reverse complement strand
TTTCGGGGAGTTTGGCGAATAGTTTTTCATAGTGCGCCAAGGGCAAAACAGCCCCGCCCTTCCCGCGCGCAGGGGCGGCGTTGGTTGGCCCGGATTGCAGTTTTTTTATCAGCTCATTGCCGGTTGCAGGCAGGTCGCGCGCACCATATCCGGCCCCCTTGAGCGCCCGCAAAATCTCTAGGGTTGAAGCGGGGGCGTCATAGCCAACCCCGTTGGCAATGCGCCCGTCGCGAATGGGGTAATTGGCCAGAATAATGGCAACCTTTTTTTGTGCAGGTTTTTGAGTTTTCAGGCGCACCCAATTATCAGCCAGCCTGACAACCCGCTCAATACCTTGGGTGTCAGGGGCGTAGGCGGAGAGAAAGCATTGCGCGCCCTCGTGCCAAAGTGCCTCTTGTTTATGGCCAACGATCAGCGCGCCGATTTTTCCATCAAGCTCGGGCAAAACCACCTGCATGGCCAAATCCTTGGCGCTCAGGCCCTGAACATCCTCCTGCCAGAGTTCTTTTGCCCGCCCCCCCTGAACCAGTTGCAAGATGGGCGCGTCAGTATCGGCAAAGGGATTGAGTTTATCTTTGATGCCATCCATACCGAGGGCAAACCCTGTGAGGTTTAGAATAACTCCGGGTGGAAACTGTTTGAATGCTGAGCGGGCAAAGCGAATGCATGCTCCCTCTTTCAGAGTTGAAATCACCAAAGGAACCGGTTTCAGGCCTTTATTTTGCAGAGCAAAAATCAGCGCTTCAAGGGTTGCGGTTCCGGCGCCTTCCAGCGCCGCGCGGTAAAACAGCAGGGGGACAAAATTTATGCCGTCTTGAACTGCATGCTGTTTTGCAAGATTTTGCGCATCCGTTATGCCAAGGCCGGGCCACCAATAGCCAAACCGGGCAAAGGGAGACGGCGGCTTGGATTTTATGGGTCTTTCAGCGACAATATCCATGCAGCTTTGCAAAAACATATCCATATTATCCGGCCCGCCGGCGGTGAACAGGCTGTGCAGATAATGCCAGTCTTTTTCCCTGATGTTGGAGCGGGCAATCAGGTCCGGGTCGGGAATTGCATCGCCGGGCAGCAGCACAAGTTTTTGCCCCGTTCGGGCGGCAAGCGCACAAAGTTCGTCCACGCCATATTGCCAATAAGAGGCACCACCCAACAGGCGAATGACCACCAGTTTGGCGTGACAAACAGTTTTTTCCAGCCATAAATCAACCGACATATTGTGGGAAAGACGCATGGTGTTGGCCAGACGCATGTCGATGTTTGCTGCACGGTCCAGCGCCCCGGCAAGGGAAGAAAGTTCACTGTCGGCAGCCGAGGCAAAGATAATTTCCCCCGGACTCTGCTCCAGGTCGATAGCCTCCCCCTCCTGCTGCAACGCACCTGCATGGGCGGCCAAAAGATGCATTAGCTGACTTTGCCCGAACGCAGATTTTCCCTGATCGCTTCGGCATCAAGCGGACTTTGCCCGATAACCACCAGGGTGGTTTCCTGACGTTCGTCGGGCAGCCATGGCCGGTCAAACCATGTGTTTATGCGTGGGCCCACCGCCTGCACCGCCAGCCGGGCGGCGCTGCCTTTAATGGCGGCAAAACCCTTCAGCCGCAAAACATCGTGGGCGATAATAGTTTGCTCAATGGTGGCAATCAATTGTGCGCGGCTTTGCGCTTGTTCCATGGTGAAGGCAAAACTGTCAAAATCATCATGTTCGTGGGGAACCCCGTCATGATCCTTTTCATGATGGCTCAGGCGATTGTCGATATCGGCCTCACTGGCCAGCCCCATTCCCAGCAGCGCTTCAATATCAATAATACCGTTTTGCGCGTCTATGATTTTTGTGCCGGGGCGCATGTGACGGGCCAGTTCTTCGCGCACCTTTTGCATGTGGGGGGCAGAAACCAGGTCCGCTTTATTCAGCACGATAATATCGGCACAAATCAATTGGTCCTCAAACAGTTCCCCCAAGGGCGTGTCGTGGTCCAGCATCTCGTCGCTTTTTCGCAAAACATCAACAGCGGCTTCATTGGCGGCAAAGCGCCCCTCGCTCAGGGCTGCGGCGTCGGCTACCGTAACAATGCCGTCAATGGTGATCCGGGTCTTGATTTCAGGCCAGTTAAAGGCACGCACCAATGGTTGGGGCAAAGCAAGGCCGGAGGTTTCTATGATGATGTGTTCAGGGGGATTATCCCGGGCGAGCAAAGTCTGCATGGTGGGGATAAATTCGTCGGCCACGGTGCAGCAAATGCATCCGTTGGCCAGCTCGATCATGTCATCTTCGGTGCAATTTTCATCGCCGCACCCGGCCAGCACATCCCTGTCTACCCCCACATCACCAAACTCATTGATGATCAGGGCGATGCGCTTGCCATTTGCGTTGGCCAGAACATGGCGAACCAGCGTGGTTTTACCGGCTCCCAAAAAGCCGGTAATTATCGTGGTGGGAATTTTTTGTGTCATCTAAGCCAGCTTTAATTTGTTGACCACGGTAAAGGACTGCAACAGGTTGGAGTTCCCGTGGCGCTTGAGCAACCAGATAGTGGCAAATGTAAACAACGGTTCAATGGCCACCACCGGCAGATAAGACAAGGCAAACACCGCCCAGGCATGAAAGGGCGTTGCCACACTGGCAATCCAGAGCCAGAAACCAACCATGGTGACAACACCGGCATAATAAATGGCGTCAAATTTTACGATATTGACCCAGACGACATTGGTGGCGTTTTTTGTCTGGAAAAAACGTTTCCCGAACAAAGCGTGCGCCGCCGCCAACGGCAATATCAGGGAGAGGGAATTGACCCCGATATGGAGCATGTCTGCGGGTTCAAAAATCAATGCCTGAAGCAGAAGGCCAAGGGCGAAGCCAAAAAGTGTAGGCAAAAACCCAAACAGCAAATAGACCGCTGACGCACCGATAAAATGAAGTTCGGACGGGCCAACCGACATGTGAAAAGACTGCATGAAAGCGGAAAAGAAAATGGCGGCCAGGCCGGCTTTTAGCACCAGCGTTGGTTTGCGCACCAGCGCCAGAGCGCTTCCGGCAAGAATTGCCAATGTGCCGGCATTGGCCCCGGTTGTTTTGATGGCATCAAGAATACCAAGTTGAATGTGCATGGTTTAATCCTTTTGTTTTGTTGAACTCATGCCAAGCTTTGTCAGCTTGTGGTTTTTTGAAGATTTCTCTGATTCAGCCAGCCATAAAGCACCCCCAGCGCCACCCAGAAGGCCAGTGCGGCAAAAAGAGTGTTGGCGGCAAAGGTGGAGGCCAGAATTGCGGGCACGTCAGACTGGACAGTGGGGGCGGGGGGCGCCCCGACAAAATGGGGGATGAATAACAG
>WFOP01000045.1 GCA_015487985.1 Hyphomicrobiales bacterium | reverse complement strand
TGCCCAAATCCGTGGCCCGGCTTTCCGCCTGCGGCCCGGTAAACGCGGATAGCGCGATAAACGGCCAGTCTTTTGCTTTTTTGTGCCCTTTAAGCATTTTGGCCAAGGTAAAACCGTCCATATTGGGCATTTCAATATCGGAAACCACAAGATCATAAACCTCGCCCGCGTTCACCCGCTCAAACGCCTCCATCCCGTCCTCACACACCACCACGCTAAATCCGGCCCCTTGCAAAACCGGCACGATCATCGAGCGGAAAAACTGGCTGTCCTCCGCATAAAGAATACGCAACCGATCATGGGCACGCTGCTCCTTGCGCTCGAACCAGTCCGAAAACGCCTGGGGCAGATAATGGCCCACATCCAGAATCTGGGTTGCCTGCCCCGCCACAATCGCGGACCCCAGAAAGCCCGGCTCATCCGCTTCAACCTGCAAATCAAGACCATGTTCGATAATGTCCAGAATCTTGTCCACCACCAGCCCCATGGAGCGCTCCCCTTCTGAAAATACCAGCATGGGCAGGCGCCCTTCACTTTTCCTTGCCGTTTTTTCATCCACATAAATCAACGGCATCAAACGGCCCCGATATTGCACCAGATGCCGGCTCCCGGAATGTTCCACACTGGTGGCGTCCAGTTCTTCAAGCCGCGTCACCAGCGACAACGGCACCGCCTTGGGATCGGAACTACCGGCCTCAAACAACAGCAAAGAACTGATTTCCCCTTCATTCTTGCCCTCGATTTCTTCTTCCTGCTCGCTCCCGGTTTCTTCAACCCCTGATTTGCGCACCGATTGGGCCACCCCGTTGGGATCGACAATCAGAATAACCGAACCATCCCCCATTATCGTGTTACCTGAAATAATGCTCACTTCCTTGAGCATGCCGGACATGGGCTTGACCACGATTTCTTCGGTATGAAAAACCTCGTCGACAATGATGCCAAATTCCTGTTTACCGACCCGCGCCACCACGACAAAAATATTGTCCCGCGCCAAAACCGTGCGTTTGTCGGCATTTTCTTCACTGTCCATTTTCAGTAATTCAGACAGCCGTACCAAAGGCAGCAGATTGTCCCGAAGGCGTAAAACTTCCGCATCCTTGATTTTTTCAATTCTGTTTTCCCCGGTCGTGGACGCACGTACCAGTTCGGTGACCGCCAACTGTGGAATAGCGAACCGTTCGCCACAAACCTCAACGATCAGGGCCGAAATGATTGCCAGCGTCAGCGGAATTTTTATCTTGACGGAAGTGCCTTTGCCTTCAACTGAATTGAGATCGATCGTGCCCCCGATCAATTCGATATTTGTGCGCACCACATCCATACCCACCCCGCGCCCTGAAACGGAGGTAACCTTTTCGGCGGTGGAAAAACCCGCATGAAAAATCAGCATATGAATTTGCGCGTCCGACATCTCGTTTAATTCCGCTTCGCTCACCACCTGCTTTTCCAGCGCCTTTTCCTTGAGCTTGGCGGTGTTCAATCCTTTACCGTCGTCGGAAATATCAATGATGATATGCCCCCCCTCATGGAAGGCCGAAACCTTTATCTTCCCCGCCTTTGGCTTGCCCGCCCTTGCCCGTTCTTCGGGCGCTTCAATCCCGTGATCAGCGGAATTGCGCACCATGTGGGTAAGGGGATCGCGAATAAGCTCCAAAACCTGCCGATCCAGTTCGGTTTCCGCCCCCACCATTTCCAGTTCGATGGGCCGATCCAGTTCCATGGACAGATCACGCACGATCCGGGGCAGCTTCCCCCAGGCATTGCCAATGGGCTGCATGCGCGTCTGCATCACCCCCTCCTGCAATTCCCCCGTAACATTGGAAAGCCTTTGCAGGGGCGCATCAAATTCATTATCCTTGTGACGTCCTGAAATTTCAAGCAACTGGTTACGCGTCAAAACAAGTTCTGAAACCATGGTCATCAGCGTTTCAATGGTCTGCACATTTACCCGAATGGTTTGATTTGCCGCCCGATCGGCCTTGACCTTTTTTGCCGACGGCTTTTTGTCTTGCCGCTTTTCTTCAGGCTTTGGCAGTTCAATTTCAGGCCCCTCAGCCGCTGCAAATGCCGCATCCAGATCAGCCAGAGAAACCTCCCCCGGCTTGAGTGCCCGCCCCATCGGCCCGCCAAGGTCTTCAAACCTGTCCTCAGGATCATACTCAGCTTCCGCAAATGTTTTGACCTC
>WFOP01000044.1 GCA_015487985.1 Hyphomicrobiales bacterium | reverse complement strand
TTTCAATTCCGAGAAAACCTGACTGGTGGAAACGCCAATTCCCGGATTGATCAATACGGCAAAAACTTCGGGGAGTTTTTCCACCGGTTCCAGTTTCTGCCCGATGCCACACATCATCATCGCCCTGTTTGCCAGACACACCGGCACATCTGCACCAAGTTCAAGCGCCAATTGTGCCAACTCATTTTGATCAATGCTCACTTTTGCCCTTTGCCTGAGCAAATTCAGAACCGCCGCCCCATCGGCTGATCCCCCGCCAATTCCAGAAGCGACGGGCAGGTTTTTTATCAGGGAAACTGAAAAATATTGCGGTAGCGCATCGGGCCATTTTGAACGAAAAGAGCGCAGGGCACCCAATATAAGATTATCCCTGTCCGGGGATAAACCAGCGCCAAACGGGCCATCAATGCTTAGTTGATCTTCGCCCGTAATATGATGCCCCCTGATCTTCTGAAGGGAAATCTCATCGCCAATATGAGCAAAAACCACAAGGCTTTGCAGCTGGTGATAGCCGTCTTTGCGCCGGCCGGTCACATGAAGATTAAGGTTGATTTTTGCGCGCGCAATGGCGGTTGTTTTCACATCCGCTTCATTGATAAAATCAGGGTTTGTCGGTTCATGTTCCTTCAAGGTCAGGCAAACCATTTTCAAGTTTTGGCAACACCCTGGCGGTCACCACGCCACGCTCATCCATATCCAGAGCAATATTCCACTGGAAATAGGCTTCGTTCTTTCGACCTACCCGCCAATAGGCATCCCCCAGATGATCGTTGATTTCAGGGTCATTGGGGCTGAGTTTTACGGCTTCTTCAAGAATCTGCACCGCTTCGTCAAACCGGTTCAGCTTAAAAATAGCCCAGCCAAGGGAATCAACAATATAGCCATCCCCCGGATTGGTGCGAACGGCCTGCTCAATCATCCCAAGCGCCCGTTGCAGGTTTATGCCCATTTCTGCCCATGAATATCCCAGATAATTCAAAACCTGGGGTTGAGAGGGATTGAGTTCCAGGGCCTTTAGAAAATCACTTTCCGCCGCCTCCCAGGCGCCGCTGCGCTCATAGGCTATGCCACGCAGATAAAAGAAACGCCAGTCGCGAGGGCGCTCGCCGCCCACCAGCGCAATTGCTTTGGTATAGATTTCAGCCGCTTCTTCAAACTGTTCATCCAGGCGCAGCAAATCCCCCAAGGCGGTGATGGCAACCAGACTGCCCGGATTGGTGGCAACGATGTTGCGCAGCCGGCGAATTGCTTCGGGGCGATCCCCCAGCGAATCAATATTTTGCGCAACCCGTGTCATGGCCCCCACCTTATAAAGGGAGTTTTTTGGGATGCGCGAATAAACATCATTGGCCGCTTCAAAACGCTCTGAAGCTTCAAGAAATTGCGCAATACTCAGTGCAAGGGTATCAGATTTGGGATGCAGATATCGCCCCAGTTGCAGGAAAACCAGCGCGACCTCAGGGGAACCGTCACGACCAATGGCCACCCCAATCCCCTGAAACAATTCAGCTGTTGCCTCTGGAATTGAGTTGGCAAACTTGCCCGGAAGACGGCCAGCCAGAATCTGCTGACGCACATAATCAACGCTTGGGTGGCTTAGCCCTTGTGCTTCAAAGCTGCTAAGAACATCAAGTGCTTCCTGCGTATGCCCGTTGTTTGCCAATACCCGCACATAAAGTTCGACGACCCGGCCCATAAACGGATCATTTTCATATGCCTTGCGTGCATAATCAATCGCCACGGGCCTGCCCGCCAGGTCCGCCATCAGGGCCTTGTGGAAGGCCAAAAAGTTTTTCAGCGAATCGTTGGCGGAGCGGTCCAGTTCAACAAATGCTCTTTCAATATCGGTTTGCCCCACCCGTGCCCATGCCCGCACAACCAAAGCAGTAATATCAACAAAATCGGACAATCCCATGCCATCAAGACCTGAAACAACCGACGCATAACGCCGTTCTTTAAGCGCAACGGTTGCAACAACAAGTTTGGCCAGAGAACTGTCAGGGGCCAGCTCCAGCATCCGGCGCGCCACAGGTTCGGCTTGGCGAACACGTCCGTCCGCAACCAGCGCGGCAAATGCGCGTTCAATTACAGCGGGATTATCCCATTGGGATTCAGCCGCTTCCATCAAGGCGCTGGCTGCATCGGCGGTGCTTAATTCCTTAAAGGCATATTGTCCGGCAAGAAAACTGCCCGAGGGGCTGGGGAAGCGGAACTGAGAGGGTTGTGCCTGTGTCAAACCAGATAACAAGGCGACCACTAAAATCGCCAGAATCCCGGCGGAAAGTTTTTTGAAAATGGATGACAATTCTGTTCTCTCTCGCTCTAACGCTTATTCATGATGTCTCTAGCAT
>WFOP01000043.1 GCA_015487985.1 Hyphomicrobiales bacterium | reverse complement strand
TACCTGACACCACCAACGGCACCGGCGATAATGCGTCCAACAGCACTAGAGCGGTCAAACCGGCCAAACCGGCAAATCCCCTGCCTGAAGAAGGTGTAATCGTCACCACTTCAAGCAATGAGGGAGAGGAAAAACCAAAGAAAAAAGGCTGGTGGGGGCGCTGGTAGCCCGCAAGATGCTCACCCAAATGTGAACACGTCACCTGATTTATCCCACGAAATTGGGTGATTTGAAGATGATTTTTCTGTAAACCAACCCAACCTGTTGATTATTGGAGATATAAATGTCCCGTTCGTCTCTTGCCCTTGTGGCAGTTATTGCAGCGCTTGTTGGCGCTCTTGCCATGTTTTATTTCAGCCCCGCCAACACCATGTTTGCATCCACAGGTCCGGCTGCAATGAGCCAGAGTGCTGCATTGAACGAAGACGACGTGCGCCAGATTGTTGAAGAAATGATGGCCCAACGCGATGCCCAGGCTGAAAACGAAACAACGGTGAGCGTAGCCGGCGCGGGCATTTCCCAAGAGGAAATAAATCCACTGATCGAAAACTACCTGATGGCCGATCCCAAAATTCTTCAGCGCGTTTCCAACGCCCTGCAGGTCCAGTTGCGCATTGAAGAACTCGCCGCCACCAAACGCGGCCTGACAACCTTTGCCAAGGCCATTTACGAAGAACCCGGAGACGAAGTCGTCGGTAACCCGGAGGGAGACGTCACCCTTGTGGAATTTTTCGATTATAATTGTGTCTATTGCCGACGCGCAATGCCCGATGTTGTGCAACTGATGGCCGAGGATTCCAACCTTCGTGTGATCCTTAAAGAATTCCCCATTCTTTCTGAAAACTCGATTGATGCCGCCCGCATTGGTGTGGCCGTTGCCAATACGGAAGGGGCGGACTACTGGACCTTCCACGAAGAGCTTTATACCGTGCGGGGCCAAATCGGAAAAGAAGCCGCCCTCACCGCCGCTGAAAACATTGGTTTGAGCCGCGTCTCCATTGAGTTGGCCAGCCAAAGCCAGGAAGTGACCGACACGCTGCAACGCACCTATGCGCTGGCTCAGAACCTTGATATCACAGGGACACCGGCATTTATTATCGGCGATGAAATCATCCCCGGAGCCGTTGGTGTCGACGCATTGCGCGAAGCCATCAACAATGTGCGTGAATGTGGCAGCACCAAATGTGGCACCTGAACAGGTGCTGAACGTCAAGCATAAGTTCTTGCAGAAATTAAACTGAAGTTCTTTTGTGTGCATTTTGTATAGAACCCCTTGCCTTGGGCGGCTTTGGGTGCCAAAACTGCTAGGATTATGGCGAAGAAAATCCTCATTATAAATGGCCCGAACCTGAATATGCTGGGCACCCGTGAACCAGGCATATATGGCACCACCAGCCTTGATGATATCAGGGCGCAGTGCGCTGTTGTTGCCCGGTCACAAAATTTGGATATGGATTTTTTACAGTCAAATCATGAGGGCGAATTGATCGAATGGATTCAAAATGCCCCCAAAAAATATGCCGGCATAATAATCAACCCTGCCGCCTATTCCCACACTTCGATTGGCATTGCCGACGCGCTGAGCGCTGTTGGTTTACCGGTAGTTGAAGTTCACATTTCCAACATCTTTGCGCGCGAAACCTTTCGGCATCATTCCTATGTTTCCCCGGTTGCTTCCGGGGTTATTTGCGGATTGGGGCCAACCGGTTATACGCACGCAATAAACGCAATTGGTGAGTTGATTTGAACAAAGTCAAATTAACCCGCAAAGAAAGTAAGAGTAGAATGTCAAAATCATCTCAGGTGGACCAAGATCTTATCCGTTCCATCGCGGAAATGCTAAACGAGGCAAATCTTGCCGAAATCGAGATTGAAAAAGATGATTTTCGGGTGCGCATCACCCGTTCATGGCCCGTTGAAGCCCCTCAAATTATGCCACAATATGCACCGGCAGCGCCCGCGGCACCGGCGCCCGCCCCTGCACCGGCGGCACCGGTAAGCGTGGTTGAAGCCCCCGCGCCAAAGGCAGCCGACGAACTTTTGGATATTGCGTCCAATCCGGGCACCCTGACCTCACCCATGGTTGGCACATCCTATCTGGCGCCCGAACCGGGGGCCACCACATTTGTTGCGGTGGGCGAGAAGGTGAGCGAAGGACAAACCATCCTCATCATTGAAGCCATGAAAACCATGAACCAGATTCCGGCCCATCGCTCGGGAACCGTCAAAAAGATTCTCATCGACGATGGTCAACCCGTGGAATATGGCGAGCCCCTCGTCATAATCGAATAGCAAAGGATTTTGACGGCATGTTCAACAAAGTCCTCATCGCCAACCGTGGCGAAATTGCCCTGAGAATTCTTAGGGCCTGTAAAGAACTGGGAATTCAGACCGTTGCTGTTCATTCTCAGGCCGACGCCGATGCAATGCACGTTCGTCTGGCTGATGAAAGTGTGTGCATCGGACCAAATCCGGCCACAGAAAGCTATCTGAATATCCCCTCAATTCTCGCCGCCTGTGAAATCACCGGCGCCGACGCGGTGCACCCGGGTTATGGATTTTTGTCCGAAAACGCCCGTTTTGCCCGCATTCTTGAAGAACACAATATTACATTCATTGGCCCCTCATCCCACCATATCGACATTATGGGGGACAAGATCGAAGCCAAAAAAACCGCCATCGAATTGGGCATCCCATGTGTCCCCGGCTCTGCGGGTGAAGTAAAAACCGCTGAGGAGGCCCGCGAACTGGGCGAAAAAATTGGCTATCCCGTTTTGGTCAAAGCGGCCTCGGGTGGCGGCGGACGCGGCATGAAACTGGCCAATTCCGCAAAAGAAATGGAAGTTGCCTGGTCATCCGCCCGCTCTGAAGCCAAAGCCGCCTTTGGTGATGATGCGGTCTATATCGAAAAATACCTTGGCAAACCGCGCCACATCGAAATTCAGGTAC
>WFOP01000042.1 GCA_015487985.1 Hyphomicrobiales bacterium | reverse complement strand
GGGACAAGCTGCCGGAACTGTTTATTGCTGGGGGTGAAAATTCTTCCATCCTGCTGCGCAATACAACCGGGCACAGGGGCGGTGCGCTTTCCTATGCAGAATCAACCCCGGATGCACTGAGCCTGACCGGTGTCATTGGCGCCTACCCCATCGACATTGATGGCGACGGGTTTCAGGACCTGATGGTGTTGCGGGTGGGGGAAAATATTCTTTTGCGCGGAGGAGATGATTGCAGTTTTTCTCCCTTCCCCGCCTCCCTTGGCTTTGATGGGGGCAATGAATGGACCACGGCGTTTTCGGCCACATGGGAGCAAGGACAGACCCTGCCCACACTGGCGGTTGGAAACTATGTCGATCGCAACAACCCCGAGGGGCCATTTGAGGCCTGCGACAAAAATTTTCTGTTTCGCCCTGATGGAAACACTTATGCCCCACCCGATATTCTTGATCCGGGATATTGCCCTTTATCCATGCTGTTTTCCAACTGGCGTGGACCGGGTTATGGGCAACAGGATTTGCGGGTGAGCAATGATCGCCATTATTATGTCCGGGGCGGCTCTGAACAAATGTGGGACATATCGGGGGCGGCCCCGCGCCTGCACACACTAGAAGATGATAACTGGACCACATATTCCATCTGGGGCATGGGCATTGCCAGTCGCGACATTCCGGTTCCGGGCCGTATGTCGGCAAAAGATGGCGCGCCTGAAATCTTCCTCACCAGCATGGGGGACCAAAAACTGCATACCCAGATACCCGACACGTTTGGCAGTGCCTATGAAGATGCGGCATTTGAACGCGGCATAACTGCTCACCGCCCCTATATGGGGGACGACGGACGGGCATCCACGGGCTGGCATGTTGCCTTTGGCGACGTGCAAAATGACGGGCTGGATGACATATTTATTGCCAAGGGCAACGTGGAACAGATGCCCTCCAGCGCCATGAAAGACCCCAATAATCTTTTGGTGCAGGATCAAAATTTCCGGTTTCGTGAAATGGGAGAAATTGCGGGAATTGGCACGCCTGAGCGCTCCCGCGGGGCATCATTTACAGACCTGAATTTGGACGGCCTGCTTGATCTTGTGGTGGTCAACCGGCGTGCGCCGATGGAAATCTATCAAAATACTACCCCGAACGCGGGCAACTGGCTTGAACTGGAACTTATTCAAAACGGGCCAAATATCAACGCGGTTGGCGCATGGATCAGAGTGCGTGAGGCATGTTGGGTAGGCACCTTGAGCGGGGGGCCAACAGGACATACGCGCGAGATTACCGTGGGGGGCGGACATGTGAGCGGGAAATCCGGCTATGAGCATTTTGGTCTCGGGGAACAACAGGTTGCCTATGTCCAGGTGGTTTGGCCCGATGGTGCAGAATCAGAATGGCAGCCGGTTCAGACAAACCAGATTTTGAGTTTAACACGCCTGGGGGATGATTTTGTTATTGCTCTTTCCCCTCAACCGGCAGGCCTGAGGGTACAGATGCCGGAATCCCCAGGCGAAAACCCGCCCTGCTGAGGGGGTCGGTCAGACTGTCCAGAAAGGCCAGCAAATCGGCGACTTCGCTATCGCTTAATTCGACCGGCTCAAGCTCATTGGCATTGGCAATTTCCCCCAGCATTGCCCGATCATCCAGGATACTGAAATCAACCGCATCGGGGAAACCGGGCAAAATAGCATTGTTGCGATCATAATTCATCAATGAGGCAACGGGGTTCAGATGATGGCGCACCACGCCCTCCAGTGTGGCATAGGCCCCGGCATGACCGTAAGGGGCGCTCAGGACAATGTTGCGCAGACTTGGCGTGCGAAACTTATAGGCGTCATCTTCATTTCCCGTGACCCGCATGCGACCAATATCCCGGATGTGGGTTTCAAAGCGTTCGGTTTTGCCCGGGCCAATCTGCACCATGGCAATGGCGTGAAAATCATGATCGGTCTGAAACTGGCCGCTATGACAGGCAACGCAGTTTGCCTTGCCATAGAATAGCTCCATGCCGGCCAGAGCCTTTACGGATAACGCATTTTCCCCGCGCAAGTACCGGTCGAAGGGAGAATTATCCGCCCGCCATTCAAAGGCAATAAAGTCGGCAATGGCATTGGCGATATCGGTGAACTCTATTGGCCTGGTGTTACCCATAACCTTGTCAAACATTTCCCTGTATTCAGGAATTGCCGCCACCCGCTTTGCAATCAAATCCCATGCACCGCCCTCAATGGTGAGCTGGCCCAGCCGCACCGCTTTTGAAATTTCATTTTCTGAATAATGCCCCGCCATTTCATCGGCGGAAAGAACCGGAAACATGGCTTGCGCTGACAGCACCGAGTTAAATCCTCCCACCATTTCATCCTCCAGCGGGGAGCGAATACCAGAGGGGCGCGCGGGGTCCGCCTCCAGCCGCCCGTCATGAAACAGGGACGTGAATTGTGCGGCGCCAAGATTAAACAAGCTTGGTGCATTACGCCCAACCCTTATCTCTGGTACATTTTGTGGATCAATGGACCGTTTTGGCCCCAATCCCATGCCCCCATCCCCGATGGCCAGCGACACACCGTCGGAAGTTCCAAAGGCGGGATGATGACAGGTGGCGCAGGATACGGATTTATTGCCGCTCAAAATGGCATCATAAAACAGCAATTGCCCCAGCGCGACAGAGCGTTCATCAGCCCTGGAAAATTTTGCATCCGGTTGGGGCAGCGTAATGTCGCCAGCTTGTGCGCCAGACGAAAACGCAACAAAAAATATCAATTGCAAGAATATAAGTCGCACAACGCCAATCATATTTCTTTCCAATCCCCAAAACAAAAGGGTCACCCGACTAAAGGCGACCCTTTGAAGAATAGCAATTGAAAAGTTTTTATCTGGAAATCAGCTTCGCTGCCGCAGGCACCAGAAGCGCTGCAATGGCGACCTTAAAAAGATCACCCAGAACAAATGGCACAACCCCTGCGCCAAAGGCAGCTTCCATACCAATGAAATTGGACAAGTATGCAAAACCCAGGCCCAAAATCAAAGCAGCACCCCCCAGCATTACAACAAACAGTTTAAGCGGAGACTTGTCAGCACCACGCTCTGCAAACCAGCCCACAAGACCCGTTGCCACAACAAATCCCACCAGATAACCGGCGGTGGGGCCTGCCATATAGGCCAGGCCAATACCACGTTCGGGTGTTGACGAAAATACGGGCAGACCCATCATGCCCTCAACCATATAAAGCAACACTGCCGCCAGGCCGAGACGGAAACCATAGGTTGCCGCGATAACCAGAATAGCCAAAGTCTGCAACGTCATGGGAACGGGGAAAAACGGCACACTGGTTTTTGCCGAAACCCACAAAACAATGGATCCGGCCAAGGCGAGCATGAAAAACCCTGCCCAATGGGCAACACCTTGTTTGGGCAATAAGGCGCCCACTAAAGAGTTGGAGGAATTTACAATAGCAGTCGCCATCGGGATGCCTTTCTGTCAACATGATTAAACAAACAAATTCGATCTCTTTTACTCTGCCAATGCCGGTTATTGCAATGTCTAAAAACAAACCTTTCACAACCATACCCAAACCCCACTATAATCTGGTGTTCGAGCCACAAACCGGCACCTGCATAAAGGTTGCCCCCAACATTTGGCGGGTGTGTGCGCCCAATAAAGGCCCCTATACCTTTACCGGCACCAACACATATCTGGTGGGGGAACGCGAACTGTTCATAATCGACCCCGGACCTGACGATAAAAAACATCTGAAAAACCTCCTTCAGGCAATCGGGGGGCGCAAGGTCCTGGCCATTTTACTCACCCACACCCACAAAGATCACTCCGGGCTGGCAAAAAAACTGAAGTCAGCCACGGGCGCCCCGCTCTGGTTTGGTGGCAAACACCGGCTCTCGCGCCCCAAGGCACCCGGTGAAATCAACCTGTTGCACGGGGCCTGTGATTGGGATCTGGTGCCTGAGCGCACGCTTGAAGACGGCCAAAGCATTGCAATCGATGGCGTTACACTTGAAGTTCTTGCCACCCCCGGGCACTGCGCCAATCATTTGTGTTTTGGAGTGAAAAATTCCGATTATCTGTTTTCTGGTGACCACGTTATGGGCTGGAATTCGACCCTTATTGCCACCCCTGACGGCTCGATGGGGGACTATTTCACATCGCTGGACCGGTTGGGGGCATGTGATGGGCGCCATTATTTTCCCGGACATGGTGCGCCGATTCCCAACCTTGGACCGGACAAAAACGGCCTGACATATGCCAGCGAACTGCGCACGCACAGAATGATGCGAAACGAACAAATCCTTGAATGTATTAAAACCGGGGCCACAAGCATTTCAGATATTGTTAATCAGATCTATCCCGATGTCGGTCTCAAAATCAAAATGGCAGCGGCCATGACCGTTCAGGCACATGTGGAATATCTGGCCGAGAAAAAAATGCTCAATATCCATCAGGGGCTGCTGGGCAAAAAATCCTTTTCGTTGCCGCAACAGAGCACAATAAAATAATGCAGGGCTTTACTGAGCCTGCGCCAATTGCTCTGAAACAAGTGCATCAAGGTCTGAGAGAAATGCCTCAATCCTTTTGCCGTTGGCTCCAAGATCTCCAATTCCATTTAGAGAGACCGAACGCATATCAACCCTTGTTGCCTGCCCTGCCCGCTCAACCCGCAATGCAACTTCGTCCCGCCATCCCATGAAAGTCATGGCCAATGCGTTGATCTGGCCGGGGCGACCATTAACCACGGGGGCGCGCCGCACGCGCATGTCCCACTCCCGGGCAGTCACCATATTTTCCACAAGAGCAAAAACCTTTTCCGGGGAAAGATCGTAAAATCGCGTTTGAACACCGGGGAAAGCTAAATTGATTTTTGCTCTGTTCTGCGCGCTCAATATGGATATTTCATCATCCGGCTTCACCACCAGATCAAGAGGACGGGCATAACTGGTGCTCACATCATTGATGAGGGGATATTG
>WFOP01000041.1 GCA_015487985.1 Hyphomicrobiales bacterium | reverse complement strand
GGAGATGTGTATAAGAGACAGATTGTGGCCCCGGCATTTGGAAAGACCGCACAGGATTGCTGCATGGGAGCCAAAATTTCTTGCAAGGCGAAGTATTTTCACCCGAGGATCGCCCGCGGCAATCTCCCGGGCGACAGCATAGGTTTTATCCCCCGAACAATCATCGACAATTATCCACTCGAAACTTAAATTGGCCCCCTCCAGCACCCGGCACAACCGTTCATGCATTTCATGAAGGTTGTCTTCTTCCTCATAGGCTGGTGTGATCACAGAAAGTAACGGAGAATTTGGCATATCGCAGTCACTCATTCTGGCTGTTCAATTGACCTGTTCAGGCGGAAGTTGGGCATAATTGGTCAGATGAAAATCCCGAATATCCGCGACAAATCCTCCCTTCAGATTTGCCAATTCATAGACGGCAAATCCAAAATCAATGCCAAAGCTGACTACAATATTGCTTTTGAACATGCAACTCGTTTCTGGGATTACAATCCTTGAAGTTCATGCGCAAATTTGTCATTTTAGCCTTAAAAACCGGCGATTTTCTCAAAATTATTAAAGCCAATCCGATGGCTGCAAATCTGCATACGCCCCCATATGTAGCAAGGCTCCTATCTCGAGGGATAGGGCAAGCCTGCCCGAAACTGTCAAAATAAATTGCCCGAATTGGCCTTCCCCCCATGTTGGGTAATCGCTTGTTGATCCAATTTGTGATTAGTGTTGAATAATTCATGGATGTGCGTAACTTGTCCAACATGGCCCAGACAAACAAAATAAAAAACGCCGTATTTTTGGGCAGCAAAGCTCTGGGATTGCGTGTGCTGCAAAGTATTGTGGATGCGGCGCCTGATATATACTGGACAGTTCTACATGGTAATGACCGGCACGACGAACGAAGCATTGCCAAGGATTTCAGCGACTATTGCGCTAAAAAAAACATAGAATTTGTTGTTGTTGGGGACGCAAAAGAAACCAGGCAGGAAATGGCGCGATGCAAACCCGATATTGCCTTTGCTTGCGGCTGGTACTGGTTGCTGGATAATTCCACACTGGAAATGGTCCCACATGGAATTTATGGCATGCACAACAGCCTGTTGCCAAAATACAGGGGCAGCGCGCCCCTTGTGTGGGCGATTATGGCAGGTGAATCCAGGGTGGGAATCAGTTTATTCCGGTTCAGCCAGGGCATGGACGATGGCGTTATTGCAGCCAGATTTCCGGTTTCAGTGGGGCCGCACGAAACAATCGCCCAGATATTACAAAAGCTGGAAAACAAATGTGTGGCAGAACTGCCGGCGGTTTGGCAACAACTGCTGAGCGGCGCCATCAAATTTGAGATTCAGGATGAAGCCCAGGCAACCTATTGCGGCCCTCGCAACCCTAATGATGGCATGGTCAACTGGCAACAAACCGCCACACAAATACACAATTTCATCCGCGCCCAGGCACCGCCTTACCCCGGTGCATTTACGATGGTGGGGGAACAAAAAGTCATTCTGCTCAGTTCGCGGGTTTTTGAGCATCCTTATATGGGCACCCCGGGGCAAATTCTCATGCGCGGGCACCCTGAAGTCACAATCGCATGTGGCCAAAACACAGCTCTGATTGTTGACAAAGTTCAGATGGCGCAGGACAGGCAACACACCTCACCCCGCAAGATTTTCAATTCAATCCATTTGCGCCTGTCCGGCAAATCAATCTGAGCCTGAAATTTCAATGATTGCCTGGCTTACTTCCACCACCTGATCATCGCTCATCATGGGGCAGATCGGCAATGACATTTGTGTGGCTGATAATTTCTCTGTATCAGGGAGTGACGTACGGGCAAAATTTTCACCTTTATAGCAGGGCATTTTATGAACCGGAACCGGATAGTGAATGCCGGTTGCAATATCACGGTTGGCCAGCTCCGCGCGCAAGGCATCCCGGTTTTCATGCTGAATGGAATATACATGATAAACATGCACGGCGTCGGGATGCTCGGCGGGCAACCGGATTGAGGCACAATCCTTCAAAAGCTCATTATAAAGGGCAGCGATTTGACGACGACGATTTGTCCAGCGTTCCAGGTGCCGCAATTTTACGCCCAAAACCGCTCCCTGTACACCATCCATGCGCGCATTAAACCCGGCAAGAACATGATTGCCTTTCCCCTTTTGCCCCCAATCCCGATGGCACTGCATTCTTTCCAGATAGTTTTTGTCGCTGGTCACTACGGCACCGGCCTCCCCAAACGCCCCCAGATTTTTGCCCGGATAGAAGCTGAAGCATCCCATTGCGCCCCAGGAGCCGGCTTCTTTTCCCTGCCAGCGCGCGCCATGGGCCTGAGCGGCATCTTCAATTATCAGGAGATTATGCTTTTGCCCGATTTGGCTGATCACCTGCATATCCGCCATTTGCCCATACAAGTGAACGGGAATGATGGCGCGCGTGCGCGGCGTGATTTTTTGCTCGATCAGTGAAGGATCCATCGTGAACGAATGGGGGGCAATGTCAACCAATACAGGAGTTGCACCGACGTAAAGAATGGCGGCGATTGTCGCCATAAAGGTCATGGAGGTGGTAATAACCTCGTCGCCCGGCCCAATATCGGCAGCCGTCAGGGCCATCTGCAAGGCAGCGGTTCCGCTATTCACCCCGACTGCATAATTCGTGCCACAAAAGGCGGCAAACGCCGTTTCGAATGCAGAAACTTTCGGCCCGAGAATAAACTGGCTGTTTTCCAGAACGCTTAGAATTTCCGGCATTATTTCAGCGCGCAACTCATTGAACTGCGCTTTCATATCGAGATAGGGAACTGTCATATCTTAAATTTCCTGTGGCACCCCGTTTGCGGCGAGGGATTTGGATGTTGCTTCGAGTATGCGTACCGTATCAAGGCCGGCCAGACCATCGGTTTCACTTTTTTTGTTGTTTATTATGCAATCAACAAAGTGCTCGGTCTCCAGTGACAAAGCCTCTCTGATTGAGAGTTTTGGCACCCAGATATCACCAACACGGTAATCAACATTTGTGTTGTAAACTTCCGACTTGTCTCCTGACATCTGCACACCGCTGTCAAAAATCTTTACTTTTTCCACCGGGTCCAGATCGTTATAGACTGCCATTTTCTTCTCACCGGCCAACAATGTCTGTCGAATCTTGATGGGGGAAAGCCAGTTGGCATTGATGTGGGCCACAAAATTATCCGGGTAATAAAGCGTCATAAAGGCAGTATTGGCCCGGCGCCCTTCAAAATGGGCCACCCCTTGAGCCGACACTGCCGTGGGGGGAGTGGAAATGAGATAACTCAGAATGGAAATGTCATGAACGGCCAAATCCCAGAGCACATCAACATCATCGGTAAACAGGCCAAGGTTCACGCGTATGGAATCATAATAATAAAGCCTGCCCAGCGCATCCTGATCAATCAGTTCTTTCAGCTTTCGCACCGCCCCCGTATAGACAAAAGTATGATCCACATGGATTAGTTTACCCTGCCTGTCCGCCTCAGCCAGAAGGCGCTCGGCCTCCTGACTGGTTGCTGCCAGAGGTTTTTCAACCCAGACATGCTTGCCCGCCTTCAAACACGCCATTGCCAGGGAAAAATGACTTTCCACCGGCGTAACAATCGCGATTGCATCAATTGTTTTATCATTTAACAGTTCTGAAAAGTTGTCGGAGACATGCACTCCGGGCAAGTTTGCCTCAGCCGCCTTTCGTCTTGACGCCAGTTTGTCCACAACACAAACAAGATTTGCGTTTTGCGCCGTCATGAAATTCCGGCACACATTGGGGCCCCAATAACCATACCCGACGACGCCAATTGATACTGTGCTAGTTGGCATAATTGTTACTAAACTCCTTGTACTATCTCTCGACACGCTGTCGATGTATATTGTTTTTCAGGACGCTGTCCGGCCCTTTGAATTATGATTTTGCGACCAGCAGAATTCCGGTCGCAATTATTAAAATTCCCAGTATTTTCTGAAAGCTGAAACCTTCGTCGAAAAAGTAAAATGCCCCCCCTGTCACCAGCAAAAATGTCAGGCCGACAAGCATGGGATAAGAAATCGAGAGATCATTCTTTGCGATAACATTCATCCAGGGCAGCAGGGCTGCGCCATACAGAAAAACCCCGCCGACAAAATATGCATTTTGTAAAACCTGAGTCAAAAATACGAGGTTGAACTGAAATGGCGGCAATGTCGTTGCCCCATGACGTAACAACAAATTACCCACAGCAGTCATCAGTCCTGCAATCAGCAAAAAGAGAAACCCGTTGGCTGTCATTTGTCGATCCGCCCTGCTTTTGAAACGCTGATCAGTTTTGCCGGATTTCCCGCAACAACCCCAAACGCTTTGACATCCTTTGTAACCACAGCCCCTGCCCCAACGATAGCCCCTTCACCAATGGAAATGCCGGGCAGGATTACGCACCCCGAGCCAAGAGACGCATTGCGCCCCACATGGGTATATTCAAGTTTCCAATCCCCCTTACCCTTTTGCGAGCCATCCGCATTGACTGCCTGGGGGAGACGGTCGTTGGTAAACATAACCCCATGTCCGATGAAAACCCCCGCTTCCAGCGTTATGCCCTCACACAGGAATGAATGTGAAGATATCTTGCAATTTTTGCCAACTTTAACCCCTGCCTGAATTTCAACAAAAGGCCCAATGGTGGTAAAACTTCCGATTGAACAACCATACAGATTGACGAGGGATGGTTTGAAAATAACGACCCCTTCTCCCAGTTCAACTGTCGATGAAATATTCTGGTTGTCCGCGCTCAAAGCTGCTTCCCCCTACTCTTGCTCAATACTGGCGCGACTGTCGCGCCGAAATGCAAAAAAGTGTGCATTCTCAGATGTGTAAACCCGCTCAAAACACGTATCATCCACCGTGCAGACCCGCTCAACATCCCAGTCTGTTCCGTTCAGGTTTGTAACGACTATCCCATCTATTTGGCTGGCAACCGGGCTTTCCTGAAATGTTTTTATTTCAGGAACATAAATTGCTGTTCTGGATTTTGAATTTATCCCTGCGGAATTGAAATTCGTCACAATAACCGGATCGGCGCCAAACCATGTTTGCGCGTTGTCATAAACATCCTGCAAATCACTTGCTGTAACAGCCGCCACAAAGCTTTTCGGGGATGGCAGGTTGGAAAAATATCGTTCCCCCTGGGGAGAGGTCATTGCAAATGGAATTGCAAAAATCGCCAATATGCACGAACCAATTTCAAGTGTGCCTGCAAGTTTGGGGCGCGCGCTGCGAATTTGATCAAAAGCCAGCCATGCGGCAAGGGCAAAAAACGGTGTGGCATAGATGAAATATCTGGGATCAATCCCCAGCCATGTTCTGTATGCCAAATAGGCAGACGGCACCGCAATTATAATCAAACCGACGAGAAACAAAAATATCAGTGTCACAAAAACACGGCTGTTTTTTTTCTCCCAAATGCTGACCAACCCCCAGATACCGGCGATCAGATACAGTGCCAACGGGCCGCCAATACTGAATTTTATTATAAGAGAAAACACATGACCGACTTGCCATAAAATATTTTCAATGGACAACCTGCCAAGGGAATTTGCCGCAAAAGATGTATAGAATGATGCCGCATTGTCCAGACTCCGGGTGTCCTGATTGGGAAGAAAAACCGCATTGAATATCAGGCCATAAGCCAGATAAAACAGCGCAATCCAGATAACAAGCGTGGCAAATTGCACGGCCAAAGAGCGCAATGAACGGGTTTTCATCATCAGCAGAGGAAAAAATGGAATAACGACAAACATCGGAAACCGAACAAGTATGAGCGCCGTCAGAAGAAAGGCAACGACCACTGTTTTGCGATTATTTGACACTGCATATGCGGCTGAAAAAAACAACAGGCCCCATGCCACAGGGTCCGTCAGCGGTCTGGCAAGTGAATGCCACAGCAGGGGCGATACTGTTGCGGCCAGCACAAAGAGCAAACTGGAATTTATCGACAAATACTTTCTGGCCAGAACATACAAACTGGCAACACCAATCGCGGAAAAAACGGCAGCAAGAACAAAGGCGGGAATCTGGGTGGGGTATTCAAAGAAGAATATTGAAAGCGCACCGACCAAAACCGAAAAAAGAGTATTGGGATACTCAACCACATTAACTGGAAACGCCCCCAATTCTTCAAACACACCAATACGGATCATGCCGGGCATGGAGGTTCCGTGCAAAATGTAACTGTAACCGGCATTAAGATATTCCAGAGCATCCCAAATGTCGATTTTGGGGCTGGATGCACGGGCAATCACCCAGAATGCCAATGCGAGAAAAAACAAACCGGCAACAATTAAATTATCTTTGTATCTCCAGTTTCTTTCATTAATCATTTTCATTCACCGAGCAATTTTCCACCTCGGGCAAGGTGCTGTCTGCATGGACACACGGGCGCCAGAGCTCATGGCCGCCAAAGTGAGCGACTTTACGAAAGTTGATTGGGAAGCTCAAGCCAATCAAATCCAGAACTTCACTCGATACACGCGAGTTTTCCGCAGCATCGGGCGCATATAATATCCATGAGTTGGCCAATTCGTCAGGTGGGAGTGCATTCAGCACCGAAGCCAAAGTCCGGGTGGGCACATTTGCCTGGAGCGGAAGCCATTTGACCGCCGGTGGATGCCCCCCAAGCAACAATGTAATGCCGGGGCGAATTCCTGTCATGTCCAACAGGCTTTCACCTGCTAGCCAACCATTGGCAAATGCACCGGTTCTCAAAGTTTGCATATATTCTTTTTGTTCAGGCCTGACCAGCAGAGGTGTTGTGCCCTGAATTATCTCGATGGGCTGTGTAAGTTCCCAAATGCTCGCCTTTTGCCGGTAGGGCTCTCGAACGCCGGCGGAAATCCCGATAACAGAAGCGACAACGACCAATACCGAAGTTATCCGAACTGCATAGTTTACGCTTGGGGTGGGGGCAAATACAGCGCTGCTTACGACGATGGCGCCGGCAAAAAACAAGAATCCGATTGCAAAGTGAAACGCATTTGCACTCCCGGTGCCAAAATGAAATGCGAAGGTGAATGTCACCAGTATCGAAAAAACCAGCAGACCTGTTTTCCGGTTTTTATGCTCGCTTAAAATCAAAGCCAAAATCAGGTATTGGGCCGTCATGGTCAGCAGGAAATCGCCATATCTCTGGGCAACCGGTGCCCCGGTCATTATCAGCGTCACAATCGCGTTGGCCGCAAAAATAAAAAGTGCAAAGCGGAACCAGAATTGCTTGCGCCCGATCAAGTTCATGACGAGGGACAGAACTGCCAGAACAAGAAAGACTTTATCGTCCCGGATCATATTGAAGATGTTGCGCGCAATATACTGGTATTGAATAAAAAACGAACTCGACTGGTAACCCTTGATATTGTTAAAAATTTCATATGCCAGCGTATATTCGGCAATCGCTGTTTCAATCCCCTCGGTAACAAAAACAAAATTTATCAACAGCATCACGAGGGCAAAAAACAGCGCAATCATAATGTGCTGAATTTTTTGCCCCACCCTGTGGGGCGAAGGGAAAAACATGATCCAGATCACGGCAACAAGGCCCAGAAATACCGCAGATGGCGGTTTGGCAAAAAATGTAAGTGCCCCAAAAATCCCCAACCCGATCAAGGGCGTCCATGCCGGTTTTGAGGGGTTGGATATGGCCGTGGCGGAATAGGAGGACAAGCTGGCGACACTCAGGGCGATAGCGACAAGTGCCATCCAGTTATACCCCGGAGACAACAGCCAGGGGCTGTAATACATCCAGCCCCCCACAACCATTGCCGCCACCAGCGACAATTTTGTCAGTTTTTCCAATTGAATTTCAAGCACATCAAGAAGCCTGATCAAAGAACAGGCCAGAATGGCAGCGCTCACCCCTAGAACTATCAGTCCCAACAGACGGAAATAGTAAATGTCCTGGGACACCAGATTCCACAAGGGCTGCAAATAGTACCCGAAATCAAAGAGTCGCAATGACAAACTGAACGGGTCCTGAGCGTTTAGAATGTAAAAGCTCTCATCCGTCAGGTCAAAAGCCCGATTAAAATGCCTGATGAAAAAAAAGCCAATGACAATCAGGGCCAGCGGCGATGCTAATGCAAGCAAACCCGTCAGATAACTCTCTGTTTTTGGCGCCAGCCGGTTCCATAAGTTTTGCAACAGGTGTCCCATCTCCAAAGGCCAGAAGAACGCCTCAAAGGTATTCTTCGTTTGCCCTGTAATTCAGCTAATCCGTCAAGCAGCACGCCAATGCAAAGATTATAAAACGCACCTACGCCTTGATGACGATTCCGTCTCCCCCCGGAACAATATCTTTTAGAGCATTGCGCGTATCAACGATCAGATCAAGATTGTCCACCAGAGTTTGCCATTCGATATTTGAATGTTCTGTGGCAATTATTGCGGCATCATACCCCGCCAATGTTTCAGGCGAAAATTCGATTGACTTCATGCCGGCCCATTCTGCGTGCTCACGGGTTGGTGGAAAAACGGGAATATAGGGGTCAAAATAGTCCACTTCCGCCCCGTGTTCCTGTAACAGTTCCATCAACACCAGCGAGGGACTTTCGCGCATATCGTCCACATTTTTTTTGTAGGCAATCCCCACGATCAGAACTCTAGAGCCGTTCAAGGCCTTCTTCTGGTGCTTGCTCAATGCCACTGAAAGCTTGCCAATCACATGCTCGGGCATATCGGCATTGATTTCGCCCGCCAGTTCGATAAAGCGGGTGTGGCGGCCAAATTCACGCGCTTTCCATGTCAGGTAAAACGGATCGATGGGAATACAATGTCCCCCCAGTCCCGGACCGGGATAAAACGGCATGAAGCCAAAAGGTTTGGTGGCGGCGGCGTCGATAACTTCCCAGACATCAATCCCCATGTCATCATAAATCAGTTTAAGCTCATTGACCAAGGCGATATTGACTGCTCGGAAAATATTCTCGGTCAGCTTAACCGCTTCCGCCGTATCAGGACTTGAAACGCGGACCACCTTATTGATCAGGGTTTCATAAAGAGCCGCTGCATTTTCTTCCCCCTCGGGGGTGGCGGCCCCCACGACTTTGGGAATCGTTGTCGTGTCAAAATCAGGATTTGCGGGGTCTTCGCGTTCCGGCGAAAACGCAACGAAGAAATCCCTGTCCCCGGCAAGGCCGCTTCCCTCAGCCAGAATTGGCAACAAAACTTCGCGGGTTGTTCCCGGATAAGTGGTGGATTCCAGTATAACAATCTGCCCCTTTTTAATATGGGGGGCGATATTTTTAGCCGTTGCCCTGATATAGGAAAGGTCCGGCTCACGATAGGCATTTAGCGGCGTTGGCACACAAATCAGAATAGCGTCGGCATCGACAATTTTGGAAAAATCCGTTGTCGCGGAAAAACGACCGGAATCGACCATTGCCTGAACTTTTTCAGAACCAATATGGGCAATCCGGCTTTTGCCGCTGTTAAGTTCGTCAACCAGTTCCTGATTGATATCAAAGCCAACTACATTGAACCCCACATTGTTAAACCCCAGAATAAGCGGCAACCCAACATAGCCCAACCCAATGATGGCAATAGTTGTTTTACGTTGTTCGAGTTTTTCGCCAAACTGACGGATGGTTTCATTAGACACTGTTTGGTTTTCCATGATGTTGCTTTGCCTGTTAGCCAAAAATTCGTTTTACGTTTTCAATGATATAGGTTTGCGTTTCTTCATCCATATAGGGGTGCATCGGCAGCGAAAACACCTGTGTGGCCAGGCGATCTGAAACAGGCAGGCCGTTTCCCCCTTGAGGGTAATTCATATAGGCGGTTTGTTGATGCAGGGGTTTGGAATAATAAACCGCCGTGGGAATGCCCGCCTCTTTGAGAGCGGCCTGCTTTTGCTCCCGGTCTGTTGCGGTGATGGTATATTGTGCCCAGGTTGAAATTGCTCCCTCAAGAACCGTCGGCACCTTCACGTAATCCCCAAGTTCGCGGGCATAACGCGCAGCAATAACGTTGCGCTTTTCAATTTCTTCGCCAAATATATTGAGCTTTTCAATAAGAATTGCCGCCTGCAGGGTATCCAGCCGCGCATTCAGACCAATGCGCACATTGTCATACTTGTCGCTGCCTTTGCCGTGTACGCGCAGGCTTTCCATGATGTCGGCCAGTTGCGCGTCATTGGTGAGAACAGCACCCCCATCACCATAACAGCCCAAAGGTTTGGCCGGGAAGAAACTTGTCGTGACCACATCGGCCCAATGCCCGGCCTGTTTGCCATCAAGGGAGGAGCCATAGCCCTGTGCCGCGTCTGAGATGAGCTTTAATCCGTTGGCATCTGCTATATTTTTAAGGGCAGGATAATCCGCAATTTGCCCGAAAAGATCCACAGCTATTATTACTTTGGGCGTAAATTTCCCCTCGCGATTAACATCAGCAATGGCCAATTCCAAATGGGCGGGATCCATGTTGAAAGTATCGGGCAGAATATCGACAAAAACCGGCGTTGCACCGGTAAGAGCAACAACTTCCGCCGTGGCGGCAAAGGTAAAGCTGGGCACAAAAACCGCGTCCCCCGGCCCGATGCCCCAGGCCATCAATGGCAGGGAAATGGCGTCGGTGCCGTTGGAGCAGGAAACCGTGCGCTCGACCTTGCCAAATGCACAAAGATTTGCCTCAAGTGTTTTTATTTCCGGCCCCATGATGAAGCGACCGTGTTCCAACACGCGCGCCATGGCATCATCAATTTTTGTGCCCAAATAGGCCCGCTGTGCCTGCAAATCAATAAATTGAATATTGTTCATGTTCCAGCTTTCTCAATTGGTTTCAGCCCGGTTGGTGTTTCCTGATACCGCTCGCCGGTGCGTGGGCAAACAAGCATATCGTCAAGTATATCCCCTGATTTGCTGACCCAACCGATGCGGCGGGCGGGCACCCCCACCATCAGCGCAAAATCAGGTACATTTTCTGTCACGACGGCCCCGGCCCCAATCGTGCAGTAGCGCCCCAGATCATTGCCACAAACAATGGTGGCATTGGCCCCGATCGTAGCTCCCTTTTTCACCAGTGTGCGGGCGAACTCATCCTTGCGCTCGATGCCGGCGCGCGGTGTGAGCACATTGGTAAAAACACATGAGGGACCACAAAAAACATTATCCTCCAGAGTTACACCATTATACAGCGAAACATTATTCTGGATTTTGCAATTATCACCGATTGAAACATCGGGCCCGGCCATGACATTTTGACCAAGGGAGCAGTTTTTGCCGATTTTTGTGCCCGAAATAACGTGGCAAAAATGCCAGATCCTGGTGCCCTCACCAATCTCGCACCCCTCGTCTATATAAGTGCTTTCGTGGATATAATTGTTTGAACCTGCACTCACTGAACCGATACACCTGTCCAAACGTTCTCCCCTGCGTCCCCGTCCTGCAAAACCTTGAGAACCGCCATGGCTTCACGTCCATCGGTATAGGGAGTTTCCCCGGTTTGGCAGAATTTCAGGAAATGCGTGCACTCGTTACGAAGCGGCTCGCCCGGCGCGACATCTATAGGTGTCGCGTCAGCTTTTTCCAGAACCGGTGCGCCATCCACAATTTCTGCGCGATGGCGATACATCACAAGTTTCTCCGGCCAGTCTGCCTGATCATCAAATATGACCGAGCCTTTTTCACCCACAATAACCAGACGTTGCTCCTTGGTAGGATTGAGCCAGGACACTTCCACATGGGCCTTGATGCCATTTTCAAATGACATCTGCACGCTGGCAAAATCGCTAATTGACGGTTGCAGGAAATTCCCTGAAAATCCCACCACCTGATCGGGAGCCTGTCCGGCAAGCGCAAGAATCATTGAAATATCATGGGGGGCAAAACTCCACAGAACATTTTCATGCACGCGCAATTTGCCAATACTTAAACGCCGCGAATAAATGTAACGGATTTTGCCAAGTTCCCCGGCCCGAACCATTTGTTTTAATTTGAGAAACGCGGGGTGATATTGAAGCAAATGCCCCACCATCAATGTTTTTTTTGTCCGCTCCGCCACATCACACAATTCGCGTGCATGCTCCATGGTCAGGGTGACAGGCTTTTCCACGAACACATGTTTGCCGGCCTCCAGAGCCTCAAGCGCCACCTGGTGGTGCATCTCAGCGGGGGCGGCAATAACCACGGCATCAATTGTGGCATCCCCAAAAATATCACCAATTTCGCGCGCTGGAATGTTATACGTTTCCCGCATCGCATTTTGTATTGCAGGGTCCGGGTCAGAAACTGCTTTTAGCGCTCCAAGCTCACTGAAATTACGCACCAGGTTTTTACCCCAGTGGCCACACCCGATAACTGCAACTGAAATTTGAGGAAGATCGTTCATATTGTTCAAGGCTTTTGCTTTTGGAAACATACGCAAAGAACGCAGGTTTTCTCACTGTATTTCAGCGTTAACTAAAGCAAATATGTGAACTTGAAAAGAGCAGATGGGCTTGAATGACGGATTTTTGCCAAGGCATCTGAAAGCATGGACAAATGTGAGCAAATCAGTGGCATGACAGCGGCGGATTATCGCCCGTACAAAACGTGTATTTTGCTCGTGGACCACTTTTGCCAGTTCCTGATTCCATTGTTTTTACCCGTTGGCCAACCGTTATTTGTCCTCAACCAGCCATTCAATTTGGCAGCCGAACCGATGGCCAAAGGAACTCCGGCACCTTGCGCCGCTTTCGTCGAATTTATAATTTGCTGGCCCCATGAACCGGCAATAACGCCCATTTGAGGCAGGCATGGCAAATACCCGATGCCTTGCACTACTTGGTCAGGCTCATAAACAGGCGCGGCAGCTTTTCGGGTAAGCGTTCCACCTTGTCGATAACGGTAAAATTGTTACGCCCGAAAATATC
>WFOP01000040.1 GCA_015487985.1 Hyphomicrobiales bacterium | reverse complement strand
TTATTCCCCGCACCCCCCACAATCACCATCACCCAGATGATGAATGTATGATTGATGGGCTGGAATGCCGCCGGATCAAAAATCTGCACAAACGAAATCAGAATAGCCCCACCAATGGAAATCAGCACAGAACCGAATATGAATATCTCCAACTGGCGCGCCTTGACATCCTTGCCCATGGAGGCCGCGGATATATGATTATCCCGAATGGCCCGCATCATGCGCCCCCACGGTCCCCCATAGGCACGCTGAATCAAAAACAGCACACCCAGCACCACAACCACAATCAACGCCAGATAGCCGGCCCGGGCGAAGATGAAAGAGGCCGCACTGTCCACCCCCCAGGCCTGAAATTCCTGCGGCCGTGGCACCGGCCAAGGCAAAGGCGTAATAGTCAGGGTTCCCCGGGTCAACCAGTCCATATTCTTGATAAAGGCGCGAATGATTTCAGAAATACCAATGGTGGCAATCGCCAGATAGTCGGTGCGCAACCCCAATGCGATCTTGCCAATCATATAGGCAATAATGCCCCCAAGCAGCCCGCCAAAAGCCCAGCCCACGATAACGGGCAGCCCAAGCCCCCCCACATATTCCGCTTCTGCTTCGATATAGCGCGCCGCCGGATCGATCTGAGAACGATATATGAGATAGGCAATGATCCAGGCCGCAATCTTGGCGGTTCGCGACCAGTTTTGCGTCGCCCCCATATCTTTAAGACGGTTGGCCCCCATGATTAAAAGCGCACCAATCCCCGCCGCAGCAATCGCCCTGAGCAACAGGACCGGCCCGTCCGAATTCCAGAAATCCATATTCACCGGCACTGAAATGAACGAGACAGCAAAGCCCCCCACCATGATGAAGCCCATTACACCAAAGTTAAACAGCCCCCCATATCCCCACTGGATATTCAGCCCCAGCGCAATCAGCGACAAAGCAAAGGCCTCAACCAGCAGGCGCAATGTGAAAGGCGCGCCCATCACCATGCCAACGACGATGATCAAAACCATCAACGCCAGATAAAACCACAAGGTTCGTTTGATATTGGTCATGAGCCGACCCCTTTGAACAGGCCGGTGGGTTTAACCAGCAGCACAATAATCAAAATAGTAAAGGCGACGGTCAGTTTGTATTCGGTGGGCACGATGGAAAGATCATTGGGTATCCAGTCAGGCAGCGCCCCCTTGAAGGGTCGCAGCAATACCGCCCAGTTAAACACCGACATGGTTTCGGCAAACCCCACAAGAAACCCGCCTGCAATTGCCCCGTAGGAATGGCCCAGCCCCCCAACGATGGCCGCAGCAAAAACCGGCAGAATTATATTAAACGCCAGATCAGGTTTCAGCGTCACATCCAGCGCCAGCATGGTGCCCGCCAGACACGCCAGTGCCCCCGCAATTATCCAGGTGACCCGAATAACCAATTGTGTGTTGATGCCCGACACCTGCGCCAGGGCGGCATTATCCGCCATCGCCCGCATGCCTTTGCCCAACCGTGAACGGGTCAGGAAAAAATGCAAAGACAAAACCGAAACCAGTGTTAGACCCACCATCCACAATTGTGGTTCCGTCACAATGATTTTGCGCGTCGCCCCCAGAAACGACATATCGAATCTGAATATTGTTTTGGGTGCATCCACATAAAAAGTGCGCGAGCCGACACCGGAAAACAACCGGATCAAACCCTGAATCATCAGCGCCACCCCGATGGAGGCAATCAACAGGGTTACCGGCTTGGCGCCCCGTTTTCGCAAAGGGGCATAAAACCCCCAGTCAATGCCCAGCACCAGCAGGGCAGAAACCGCCATCGCCACCGGCAATATCAAAATCGGTATCGGAATGGGGGTGACAATGCCCATACTCGCCGCCATGGCAGAAAACAAAACCGTCAAAACAAAACTAACAAACGCGCCAAGGGTCATCACATCCCCGTGGGCGAAATGGGCGAAGCGCAAAATCCCGAAAATCAGCGTAATGCCCACAGCACCCAACGCATAAATCGACCCCAGAACCACGCCCGAGATCAAAACCTTGTTAACAAAGAAAATCAGTTCATTCATTCTATCCGCCCAAAAAGCTTTTTGCCACTTCAGGATCAGCCAGCAATTCCTTGCCCGTCCCGGTGAATTTGTTTTGTCCGCTTGCCAGCACAAAGCCTTTTGAAGCAAAGGCCAGCGCCTGTTGCGCATTTTGCTCCACCATCAATATGCCGACCCCGGAGGCGTTCACTTTGACAATCTGCTCAAAGATTTCGAGCACATAACGCGGGGACAATCCCGCTGAAGGTTCATCCAGCAATAACAAAGAAGGCTTGCTCATCAACGCCCGGCCCATGGCCACCATCTGGCGCTGCCCCCCCGAAAGCTCCCCTGCATCCTGATTGCGTTTGTCTTTTAAGGGGGGAAACATGTCGTAGATGGATGTCAACGTATCGGAAAAATCGTCCTCACGAATAAACGCCCCCATCTCCAGATTTTCATTCACACTCATGGAGGTAAAAACATTGTGCTCCTGGGGCACAAAGCTCAGCCCCTTGGGCACCAGCTTGTCGGGCAAAGCATTGGTGATATTTTCCCCGTGAAACATCACGGCCCCGGAGGTAACATCCAGCAGGCCAAAAATTGACTTGAGCGCGGTGGATTTTCCCGCTCCGTTCGGCCCCACGATAACCCCGATATCGCTGGCCTCGATTTCCATATTGATGCCCTTGAGAATGGGGGCGCCCCCATATCCTGCTTCAATATTGTCCAGTTTGACCAAAGCCATTTTATGCCACCTCCACGGGAGAGCCGAAATAGGCTTCAATAATTTCGGGATCTGTCTCTTATACACATCTCCGAGCCC
>WFOP01000039.1 GCA_015487985.1 Hyphomicrobiales bacterium | reverse complement strand
TATTGCGCAGGCGGTTCTGGTGCTTGCCTATGAATGGCGGCGGGCCAGCCTTGAAGGGAAAACACCCTTGCCACCCGGTTGACCGGATCGCTTTCCCGCCCGATAGCAACCAAAAACAGCCACCGCGAAAAACAATTCGCCCGGCTTGGCGCAAATTGTAGTAGCGGGTTAATACCCGTTAAACGCGGATATATGGGACACTCGTTTTTTCAATCAATGAGAGAGGGATACCCATGAGCGGGAAAAAAATTCTGATGATCTGCGGAGACTTCGCAGAAGACTACGAAGTCATGGTGCCATTTCAAACACTTCTGGCAGTTGGCCATCAGGTGGACGCCGTTTGCCCCGACAAGGCCGCCGGGGACACGATTGCAACCGCAATCCACGATTTTGAAGGCGACCAGACCTATAGCGAAAAGCGCGGACACAATTTCACGCTGAATGCAACATTTGATGACGTAAACCTGATTTCCTATGACGCGCTGGTTCTTCCGGGCGGGCGGGCACCGGAATATCTGCGTTTGAATGACAAGGTCATTGCAGCGGTCAAGCACTTCTTTGACACCGACAAACCGGTCGCTGCCATTTGCCATGGCGCGCAAATTCTGGCCACTGCCGGCGTGCTGGAGGGGCGCAATTGCTCCGCTTATCCCGCCTGTGCACCCGAAGTTACCGCCTCGGGGGGAAATTATGCAGATATTGCTATTGATGGAGCCGAAACTGATGGTAATCTGGTGACAGCGCCCGCCTGGCCTGCCCATCCCGCCTGGATGGCTCAGTTTTTGAGCGTATTGGGAACCAGAGTTTCCCACACCTAAAACTATATTTCAGGATGGTCGGCGCAAAAGCGTTTAAGAAAACGCGAAAAAAACAGAAAGACACGAAAAGCGAAGGGAAACCTCATGTGTAAACTGTTTATTGGCGCCGACCCCGCCCTGTGGCAATCAACAACCCGTTCGGTGCGCATCGTTGGACAGGTAACCAGTGTAAGGCTGGAGGATTTTTTCTGGGATGTGTTGTCCGATATCGCAAAACGCGATGGTTTGACTCTGGGACAAATTCTCACCCGGTTTTATAACGAATCCATTGAAGAGGGCCATGATCTGGATAATTTCGCCTCTTTTTTGCGCGTATGTTGCGCCCGGTTTTTGGCATTACAGCTCACCGGCGACATCCCCCAGTCACCGCAATCATCCATCCGCGCACTGGATGCAGAGTCCATTCTGGTTCGCGAACGCAAAAGAAACAGTTCGCGCAAAGCCAAAACGCAAAATTCCTTTGCGCAAAACAAAATTGTCTCCCTTTGATCCTATGCCTGTGCCCCATCAGGTGTTATAGGGGCCACATCATCAGCGCGGTATAATTCAAGCGCTCAATTCACGCACCAAATGGCGGAGTTTTTCCATGGCAAAAATCAAAGTTGCAAACCCGGTTGTCGAATTAGACGGCGACGAAATGACCCGTATCATCTGGCAGGCCATCAAGGATAAATTGATCCATCCCTATCTGGATATTGACCTTGAATATTATGATCTTGGCATGGAGTCCCGTGACGCAACCGACGATCAGGTAACCATTGATGCCGCCTATGCCATTAAAAAACACGGCGTTGGCGTAAAATGCGCCACCATCACCCCCGACGAAGCTCGGGTGGAAGAATTTGGCCTGAAAAAGATGTGGCGTTCTCCCAATGGCACCATTCGCAATATTCTGGGCGGCGTAATTTTTCGCGAACCCATTATCTGCAAAAACGTGCCAAAACTGGTGCCCGGCTGGACCCAGCCCATTATCGTTGGCCGTCATGCCTTTGGCGACCAGTACAAGGCGACCGACTTCCGCTTCCCCGGCAAGGGAAAACTCACCATAAAGTTTGTTGGTGATGATGGAGAAACCATTGAACATGATGTGTTCGACGCCCCCTCCTCCGGTGTGGCCATGGCCATGTATAATCTGGATGATTCTATCCGTGATTTTGCCCGCGCCTCCCTCAACTACGCCCTGCAAAGGAAAGTTCCCTGCTACCTTTCGACAAAAAACACCATTCTGAAAGCCTATGATGGCCGCTTCAAAGACCTCTTCCAGCAGGTGTTCGATGAAGAATTTGCCGAACAATATAAAAAGGCAGAAATCTGGTATGAG
>WFOP01000038.1 GCA_015487985.1 Hyphomicrobiales bacterium | reverse complement strand
GGTCTGGAGCAGTGTGGTTGTGTTGCGAGTAACAACAAAACCGCACCGCGTTGATACAAAAGTTGATTATTTTTTCAAAAGATCGCGAATTTCCGCCAGAAGCACTTCCTGAGCAGGAGGCGTTGCGGGCGGCGCGGGCTTTGTTTCTTCTTTTTTCTTGAATGAATTAATGCCTTTGACAACAATGAACAATGCCCAGGCAATAATCAGAAACTTGACAACGGCGTTGATGAACAGGCCAATATTTACCGGCCCCAAAACGAGCGCTGAAAAATCGGTACTGCCCAGCAACATGCCCACCAGCGGCATAATAATGTCGTCCACCAGCGAACCGATAATCGCGCCAAACGCAGCCCCGATAACGATACCGACCGCCATGTCGATCATATTTCCCTTGATGGCGAATTCCTTGAATTCTTTAAGCATAATGGTGTCCCTGTTTTGATTTCAGTTTTATCCCGTTTATCTTTATATCTGTTTTTTTAGGTCCGGGACTATAATCTGTAGCAAAATTTCAGAAAAAATCAAGTTTTTTGAACAACTTAGCGCCAATGAGTCCAGAGCATCCAACAGCGGCACTCCAATTTGAGGTTTCGCAAAATGCACGGCAGTTAACCGGTTGTTTACGATGTTTTTGTGAAAAGGGGAGTTGACCCCCAATTTCGGTTTGGCGGGGAGATCCAATTTGATGCAAACCGAACGGAAAATTCATGGCCTACGCGCGTCGCAACAATCATTGGCAGGAAAACCCGGATCACTGGCAGGAAAGCCAGTCTGGCGGGGATGTAAACAGCTGGAATGAATTGCGGGGTGAACTTGAGGACCTGCTGGATCAGGTTCATATGCAAAGTCATGACGCGCAGATGCGTGCAAACACGCCATTTGAGCCACCAGAGCCGGACGATTTTGGTGCCGGCTATCAACGCCCGTTCCAACCCGGCGCTCCCGCCACGCTTGACCGACGCAGCCATGCGCTTGCTTCGGTTCAACGGGCAGTGGACCGCTTCAGCGAACCAGAGGAGGCCATGATTGTGCCTGCCCGTTCTCAGCAACAACTACAAAAAGCCATTCACCAAATTCGCTCAAGTCAGCGCGGCCCCAACCAGCGTCCGCGCCCCGGGTCCCGAGGACACATGGAAAGAGGGCATATGGGGACCGGAGGGAACATGGGCGGGATGCCGGCTCAAAGCCCTGCCTCCTATGAACAGACAAACTATGGCGCCCCCTCCTCCCGCTCATCTGCCCGCCTCCCCGCTCACTCCACAGCGCAGTTGAAATTTCAGTTTGATGAAATCGGGAACGCCCTTGAAAGCATCAGCGCGCGAATGGAGCAGTTTGAACAGGCCATCGGGAGCATGCAAAATTCGGATAATGCCGTTGCGGACATGGCCATGCAGATTGAGCAGCTTTCCAGCGTGGTTGAGCATCTGGCAAACAATATCGGGGAACGAGGACATATAAAACGTTTGGAAAACCAGATTGCCAAAATGGCGGACGCCATTCCCACCGGCGCAGACCTGGATTTTCACTCTCTTAATGAACGGCTTGATATTCTTTCTGAGGCTTTTGACAAGCTTCAAGACCTGCAGACTCAACAAATGGAGTTGAGCATTAAATCCAGTGGTGAGGGCGGCCACATGGAGGCCATCGATCAGGGTGTGCGCAATATCAGCGAGCGCCTTGATAGTCTTGGTATGGACACCATCGATCTCAAGCCGATCGAGGATTGTGTGCGTTCGGTCTATGATCGAATTGATGCCCTGGAACAAAGCATGGCAACGCCCTTGCCCGCCATTGAGAAGTTAAGTCAGGAAATGGCCGACTTTACTCAGGCCATGCGGGCTGAAGAGGGGTCGAACCTGTCTGTCGAACTGCTTTCCCAGGTCGAGGGGCTTGTATCGCGTATTGAACAAATCGAAACACAGGGTGCACCGGTTGGCGAACTGAAAATTGATATGGCAGAACTCCAGTCCAGCGTATTGGCTGCCATGGAACCCCGTTTTTTTGCCCTAGAAAGCAAAATTGGCAACCTCTCCCCAAGATC
>WFOP01000037.1 GCA_015487985.1 Hyphomicrobiales bacterium | reverse complement strand
GAAACCTACGACCCTGAAGGGCAGGTCGTGCGCTCCTCCCAAACCCGTGAACTGGCCAATTCATCCAATGGAGCCAGCGATGGCGGGGCGGTAACTGTTGGCAACGAACTCCCCGGCGCAACCGCAAACAACGGCACCGCTCAGGGGGCTTCAGACACCTCCTCCACCACCGAGGAAACCATAAATTACGAAATTTCAAAATCCACCCAGACCCAGATCATCGAAGCAGGTGCCATTAAACGCCTCTCGGTTGCGGTTCTGGTGGATGGTGTTTACACGACCGATGCCAACGGCGCGTCAACCTATGCCCCGCGCACCGAAGAAGAATTGGCCCGGATCGATGCGCTGGTACGCTCCGCCATGGGCTTTAATGCCGAACGCGGCGATCAGGTGGAAATCGCCAACCTGCAATTTGCCGAACGCCCCGATATTGCCGCCATCGGCACCGAGGGACCCGGTTTGTTTGACTTTACCCGCGATGACCTGATGTCGGGCGCTGAAATGCTGGTGACACTTATAATCTCCATCGCCCTGATGTTGTTTGTAATGCGCCCGCTGATCAAACGGGTGCTGGAGCCGGAGGCCCCCCTGCCCCTGACCAGCGAACAGGCCGTTAATTCGGAAATGAGCCCGGAAATGGCCCTTGGGGCAGCAGGTGCGGGCGCTGATGCAGACGGCTCCCCCCCCGCCATCGGTGCCGACCTTATGGGGGAGGCCAAAAGTCAGGGGGAAGCCCAGTCCCGCACCCTTAATCAAGTTGGCGAACTGATCGAAGAACACCCCAAACAGGCCAGCGTGATCGTGCGCGACTGGCTCAATGAGGCGGCCTGATTATCATGTCAAATTCCGCAGCAAATTCAAATGGACTGGTCGTTGGCGAAGATGCAGAAAGCCGCGAACTGACCGGTGCCGAACGGGCCGCTGTTCTGCTGCTTGCCCTTGGTCCGGACTATGCCAAACCGATTTTTGATGAACTCGATGAAATGGAAATTCGCCAGCTTTCCCGCGCCATGTCCAATCTGGGGCCGATAACCCAGGATATGCTGGACAAGCTGCTGGTCAACTTTGTGACCCTGCTTTCTTCAAACGGCTCCATCTCGGGCAATTCAGAAACCACCGAAAGACTGCTTTTGTCCTTCCTGCCCGGCGAGCGGGTTGATTCCATCATGGAGGAAATTCGCGGACCTGCCGGACGCAACATCTGGGAAAAACTTTCCAATGTGCAAGAGGATATTCTGGCCGCCTACTTCAAAAACGAATACCCCCAGACCGTCGCTGTTATCATGTCAAAACTCGCCACAGACCATGCCTCGCGGGTGCTGGCAGTTCTGCCCGAAGAACTGGCCATGGATGTGGTGCAACGCATGCTCTCGCTGGAGCCGGTGCAAAAGGACATTCTGGAAAAAATCGAAAACACCCTGCGCATTGAATTTATGTCCACCCTTTCCCACACCCAGAAGCGCGATCCCCATGAATTGATGGCAGACGTATTCAACTCCTTTGACCGCCAGACAGAAACCCGTTTTCTTACTGCCCTTGAAGAGCTGAACCGCGAAGCCACGGACCGTATCAAGGAACTGATGTTCACCTTTGACGATCTGATAAATCTGGACGCCAGCGCCATTCAGACCCTGTTGCAGGCTGTGGATAAAAACGACCTGACTTTGGCCCTCAAGGGAGCCAATGACAGTGCAAAAGAGCTGTTTTTCTCCAATATGTCCGCCCGCGCTGCAAAAATGGCCAGGGACGACATGGAGGCCATGGGCCCGGTACGTCTCTCCGATGTGGATGAAGCCCAGGGACGACTGGTCAACACCGCCAAGGATTTGGCCGCCAGGGGTGAAATCATTATCACCAAAGGCTCTGCTGATGTGGAGATGGTTGGATGAGCCTGAACGCTGCCCCACAAAAATTTGCCTTTGATCTGGACCTTAGCCAGTCCAACAAAAACACCCGTCTGATCGGGGATAAAGAACTGGCTTCCCTGCTCAAACAGGCTGAAGAAAAAGGCTACCAGCGCGGGGTGCGCGAGGGCGAAAACAGCGAAGCAAACCGGGCAGCCAAAGCCCTGAGCGCCGCTGCAATCGAGCTTGCCGGCAAAACAGCGCAAATCGCCAGGGCCTCTGATGAATTACAGAAACAAACCCTGTGCGCGGCAACAAAGCTGGGGGTGAGTGTGGGCAAAAAGCTGGCTGCAAACCTGATTGCCCGTGCCCCTCTGGCTGAAATTGAAGCCCTGATTGGTGAATGTCTTGGTTCACTGGAAAATATTCCCCATCTGGTCATTCGCTGTCACCCCGATCTGGCCAAAGCGGTCGAAAAGGAAGCACAGACCCAGATGCAGACCAGCGGATTTTCCGGTCGCCTCATTGTCATGGGTGAACCTGATATTCTTCTGGGCGATGCCCGCCTTGAATGGGTGGATGGGGGGCTGGTGCGTGATCTTGCAAAAATGTCCGACCAGATAAATGAACGTGTAAACGCCTTCATTGCCGCCAATTGCCCGCACTCCAGCATAACTGAAACCACGGACTTACCCGCTACAAATTCCCCCGATACGGAGGCCCAGCAATGAGCGAAGATGAACCCAACGGCCCTGATGCTGAACTGCCCGAATTCAATTTGCCCGATGATGTATCCCTTGAAGATATTCCATTGGAGGAAATGGAAGCGCCTCAAAAAGGCGCACCAGCCCCGGTATCGGAAAAAACCGCCGCTGAACTCGAAGCGGTCTTTGATATTCCGGTGCGGGTTTCAGTCATTTTGGGACGGGCCAAAATCCCCGTTGCCGATTTGCTGAACATGGACAGCGGCACCGTTGTCGAACTGGATCGCCAGGTGGGAGAAGCCATTGAAGTTTATGTCAACGACCGCCTGATTGCCCGGGGTGAAATCGTTCTGGTTGAAAACAAACTCGGTGTCACCATGACCGAAATCATTAAGGCGGCCTAAAGCCAAACAAAGGAATTTTACCGATGAGACTGTTAATCGTAGGTGCCCTTGAAGGACAACTCAGTCAGGCCACAAAACTGGCCATGGACGGGGGGGCAAAAGTGGCCCACGCCCCCTCCATCGACATTGCCATTGCTTCCCTGCGCGCGGGCAAGGGCGCCGACCTGTTGCTGGTGGATGTGGTGATGGAAATTCCCCGCCTGATTAAAACCCTCAAGGATGAGCATATTTGCGTGCCCCTGGTGGCCTGTGGCACCCAGACCAATGCCGCCGCCGCCGTCAATGCCATTCGCGCCGGAGCCAAGGAATATATCCCCCTCCCCCCCAATGCCGAACTGATCGCCGCCGTTATCGCCGCCGTTGCCCGCGAATCCTCCGAGTTTCTCTACCGCGACCCCTCAATGGCCGCCCTGATCAAGCTCACCGATCAGATTGCCCCCGCCTCAGCCAGCGTGCTGATTACCGGGGAAAGCGGCACCGGCAAGGAAGTTTTGGCCAAATACCTGCACGCCCGCTCAAAGCGCGCCAGCAAACCCTTTATTTCCATCAATTGCGCCGCCATCCCCGAAGCTTTGCTTGAATCGGAGTTGTTCGGCCACGAAAAAGGCGCCTTTACCGGCGCTGTCGCCCGCCGCATAGGCAAATTTGAAGAAGCCAATGGTGGCACCTTGTTGCTCGATGAAATCTCTGAAATGGACATCAGATTGCAGGCAAAACTGCTGCGCGCCATTCAGGAACGCATCATTGACCGGGTGGGGGGCACCAAACCGGTCCCCGTGGATATTCGCATTCTTGCCACCTCGAACCGCGACCTGTCCATGGCGGTAAAAGAGGGAAGCTTTCGCGAAGACCTTTTATTCCGCCTCAACGTGGT
>WFOP01000036.1 GCA_015487985.1 Hyphomicrobiales bacterium | reverse complement strand
GGTCGCGATCAGCCCGATGGTGGGGCGTTTGTAAACACTGAGTTGAGCCACGTTGCCGGTTGCTGCCAAAGCGATGGAAGCGGGGCCAAGCAATGTCCCCGCCTTAATCAACGTATCACCCTGAGCAAAATCAAGCCCCCTCGGGCGCACGTTATTGGCGACCTCAACCGGTTTTTCAAAGGAAATCCGGTTGCCATCCGCCTGTGTAACTTCCTGCATTACAACCGCATCAGCCCCTTGTGGCATCGGCGCGCCGGTAAATATCCGTATGCATTGGCCTTTGCCCACTTTGCCATCAAACCCGCTGCCGGCCTGAGATTCCCCGATTTGCGTTAGCACCGCTCCATCAAATACATCTTCAGCACGCACCGCATAGCCATCCATGGCACTGCCCGAAAATGGCGGCTGGGTCATCTGGGCGATAACCGGCTTTGCCAACACCCGCCTCAGCCCCCTGGCCAGCACTACAGTTTCATGATTCATGGGGGTGGTTTGAGCCAAAACCCGCGTCACTGCTTCATCAAAACCCAGCATGGTGAATTCCTATTGCTTGCGAGTATAGTGCCCGGATTTTCCGCCGGATTTCTCGATCAGTTTAATGTCGCCGATCACCATATCTTTGTCCATTGATTTGGCCATGTCATACAGGGTCAATGCACTTATTGAAACGGCGCTCAGCGCTTCCATTTCCACCCCGGTTTTCCCGGCAGTCTGTGCATTGGCTTCAATAAGGATTTCCCTGTCATTAAGCTGCGTGATTTCAACACTTACATGGCTGAGCGCAACAGGGTGACAAAGGGGAATGAGCGATGGGGTTTGCTTGGCCCCCATAATCCCGGCAATCCGGGCCACCGCCAGCGCATCGCCTTTCTTCAGGCCATTCTCAAAAATGGTTTTTACGGTTTCTGCCTTGGCCCGAATTGTGCCGCGCGCGATTGCAATGCGCCTGGTGATATCCTTGTGGGCAATATCCACCATATGCGCTTCCCCACGTTCATTAAGATGGGTGAGGGGACCTTTTCCATTACCCATTATGAAGCCTCTCCAAACAACAGACCCCTTGTCGCCAAACCAACATCCTCTTGACGCATCAGGCTTTCCCCCACCAAAACCGTGGTAATTCCGGCCTTCGTTTTTAGCATTTGCAAGTCCTGGTGGCCCCCAATACCGCTTTCAGAGATAATCAGTTTGCTCTCATCCAGCCCCGCCGCCAGCTCCACGCTGGTATTGAGGCTGGTTTCAAAAGTGCGCAGGTTTCGGTTGTTGATCCCGATCATGGTGGCCTCCAGCGTCAATGCACGCTCCAACTCAGCCCGGTCATGCACTTCAACCAGCGCATCCATGCCCCATTCCGCAGCGGCATCCAAAAGATAGCGCGCCACGTCGTCGTCAACCGCTGCCAGGATAATGAGAATACAATCTGCACCCCAGGCCCGCGCCTCAACAACCTGATATGTTTCAAGCATGAAATCCTTGCGCAAAACCGGCAGGCCCGTGGCATTGCGCGCCTCCACCAGAAATTCGGGCCTGCCCTGAAATGAGGGGGTATCCGTCAATACAGAAAGACAAGTGGCCCCGGCATTTTCATAGGCTTGAGCTATTTCAAGTGGCTTGAAAACTTCTCGAATTAAACCTTTGGACGGACTGGCTTTTTTTATCTCTGCAATCAGACCAAACTCGCCTGCTTGCCGTTTTTGCTGCAACGCTGACAAAAACCCGCGCGGAGGAGAGGCGTCCTTGGCTCTGGCCGCAATTTCCTCCCATGGATGGAATTGTTTGACCTTGGCAACTTCTTTGAGTTTGTAGTCGGTAATCCGGCTTAGAATATCGCTCATGAATTTTGTCCGTTCGAAACAGCCACCAGCCTGTTCAGGGTCTCCAGCGTAGTTCCATTGTCAATCAGGTTTGCCGCCAGACTTACGCCCGCCAAATGACTGTCCACCTTGCCTCCAATCAACAGGGCAGCCCCCGCATTCATTAAAACAATATCGCGATAGGCGCCCTTTTCCCCTTCAAACAAAGCCACAATCGCCTTGGCATTATGCACCGGATCGCCCCCCACAAGGCTTTGCGGGTTGGCCTGAGACAGGCCCACATCTTGAGGAGAAACCTCAAAACTGCGCAATTTTCCGTTTTCAATAGCACTTACATATGTCGCGCCAACAGTGGTAATTTCATCCAGCCCGTCGCTTCCATGCACAACCCAGGCCGAGGTTACCCCATTGGTCAAAAGAGAAGCCGCCACCGGCTCCACCCATTCCTTGGCATAAACCCCCAACAGATAGCGCTTGACCCCCGCAGGGTTTGATTGTGGTCCCAAAAGATTAAACATGGTGCGCACCCCCATTTGTGCCCGCGCCGGTCCGACATGGCGCATCGCAGGGTGATGGTTGGGGGCAAACATAAAACCGATACCCGCCTTTTCAATGCAATTTGAAATTTCTTCGGCTTCAAGGTCCAGCTTTACCCCAAGTGCCTGCAATGCCTCTGAAGACCCCGATTTCGACGACAAGGCCTTGTTGCCATGCTTGGCCACCGGCACCCCCGC
>WFOP01000035.1 GCA_015487985.1 Hyphomicrobiales bacterium | reverse complement strand
GGGGAGAACAGATCACCTCCCGGTTTGAGGTTTTGCGCGCCAGCTATCAGGCGGTTAAACTGAACGGAAATCTGGTCAACGTGGTTCTTGGCACTTAAAACCCATTACCCGTTTTCATCGTCTGTAATTTTTGACTTCGGTGAAAATCACGACTGAGAAACAACTTTTTTGCCAGCCCCCTGAATGCCCCCTGAGTCAGCGCTCTGGCAAATCCCCAAAACAAAATTGCACTCACAACACCAACCCACCCGTTACAAAAAAAGCGGGTTTATTTCTGAAAATTTGAAACAAACCACAAGCAATATATTTAGCCTAGAATTGAAAACTCCAACTAAACCAAGTTGATATTGTACCTGCCCCAAATTTGGCATTAGTATAAATCAGGGACTGCCAAACAGCTGAAATAAATATTATCATTCGCTCTGGGAGAGGACAGAAATGTATCGTCTGATCAAATCCGCAGGTCTGGCCGTGGCAGCCATATTATTAACGGCGATATCCATTCAGGCCGCCCTTGCACAACACAAAATTACACTCATCACACCCAATATGACACAGCCCGACACGCAATATTCCCTAGAAGGGTTTCAGGATGCCGCCATGAAAAACGGCTGGGAAGTCAATGTGGTGGATACCGCCGGGGATATCCCGGCAATAATCTCACGGCTTGAAGATGCGGTTAGCCAAAACGTTGATGCCATTGTCATTGACGTTAATCCCACCCGGATAACCGCTGGTCTTGAAGCTGCAAAAACTGCCGGTATTCCAGTTGTGGGAATGGATGCGGGAATGGACAAATTATTGGCCACCAACGTTACCAGTAATGGATATGCCATGGCCGCCCGCATGTCTTCTTATCTCACCGACAGAATTGATGGGCAGGGGCGCCTGGTTATGTTCGTATTTGATGCCTTTCCCCCCGTTCAAATTCGCGGAATAATTGGCGACGCTGTTTTTGGAACTTTCCCCGATATCAAGGTGATTGAGCGCATCACCCCGGATGTATCGGATGGGGGCATTGCCGATTCCCGCGCTAAAATGACAGCACTTCTTGCCGCCAATCCCGATCCGGGCGCCATTTCCGCTGTTTGGGCCGCCTGGGACCAGCCCGCCCTTGGCGCATTGCAAGCCATTGAAGATGCGGGGCGCTCAAACGAAGGTATCGTAATAGTTGGCATGGATGCCAGCCCTGAAGCGCAAAATGCCATAGCTTCGGGGGGAAGTTTTGAAGCCTCCATGGCGCAGGATTTTGTCGGCATTGGCACAGCAACAGCCGATGCGGTGGCCCGATTGCTAAACGGAAAAACCATTAAAGAACCGGTTATTTATGTGCCGGCCATACTTGTAACCGCCGCCAACGCCATGGCCCGATAAACATAGCAAAAAACAAAAGAGCACAACAAAAGCAAAAGGGCCCCGAAGGACCCTTAGCATCAATGCTTGCCGGCATTGAAAATTGGAGCGGGCGATCAGATTCGAACTGACGACCTAAACCTTGGCAAGGTTTCGCTCTACCCCTGAGCTACGCCCGCACTCCAGACTGTTCCCATATACCAAATCCGTTAAAATTCAGCGAGGAACCGTCGCGCGCCTATATGCCCAATCAAATGTTTAATTGCAACCCAAATCTTACACATCTATTGAACCTTATTTTTGCCCGTCTTATGTGTAATAGAAATATAATGGTTCAAGGCGCGTTGAAATGCGCCCTAATTAGGTAGACTTATGATGATGGATGATTTTTCAACCTCCACGGCGCCAGTTGGTGTCACCCCCTCACCACAGGCGACAAAAGCAGGCGCAGAACTGATAAAAGATGGCTCCACTGCCACTTTTCAATCCGATGTCATTGATTCTTCGGGCAACGTGCCGGTTCTTGTGGATTTCTGGGCACCCTGGTGTGGGCCATGCAAACAATTAGGCCCCACACTGGAAAAGATTGTTGCCGAGGCCAATGGCAAAATCAGACTGGTAAAAATAAATATCGACGAAAACACCCAGCTCGCCAGCCAGATGGGCGTAAAATCCATCCCGGCGGTGTTTTCTTTTTCCAACGGTCAGCCCGTTGACGGATTTATGGGTGCCCTGCCCGAAAGTGATATTCGCCAGTTTATCACCAAACAGCTTCAATCATCCCCGGATGGAAATGAAAATTCTGAATTCGAAACGCAGGTAAATAAAGCCCTTGAAACAGCAGAAAAGGCGCTGGCGGCAAAAGAAACGGACCACGCCATCAATATTTATGGTCAGATATTGCAGCAGGTGCCCGAACATACCAAGGCACTTTGCGGTGTAACCAGAGCATTTATTCAGGCTAATGCACTGGAACAGGCCAAACAGGCTCTGGCCCTTGTGCCCGCGCCAGACCAGAAAACACCGGAATACCTCACGGCAAAAAAGGCACTGGATCTTGTTCTTGAAGCCGATGAACTTGAAGGTGTTGAGCAGATTCTGGCGGATATTGAGGCCAACCCTGATAATATGCAGGCCCGGATGGATTTGGCGATCCTTTATAATGCTGAAGGGCAGCACGAAAAAGCAAGCCAGGCACTCATTGAAATCATCAAACGCGATCGCGAATGGAATGAAGATGGTGGACGTGCCAAACTTCTTGAATTTTTCGAATCCTGGGGTCCCAGCGCACCTGCAACGATTGCCGGACGCAAATTATTGTCCCGAACACTGTTTTCATGAACATGCGGCCCAATTCCATCACAGAAATTGACAACAGAATTCCCCTGTTGCCCCTTTCAGGTGCGCTTTTATTGCCCCATACCCAGCGGCCATTATTGATATTTGAGCCGCGCTATGTGGCGCTCATCAACGATATTTTGAGCAAAAACCGGGTTATGGGCCTCATTCAACCCGAAAATGATTCTGAAGAATCACCAGGGGATCAGGATACGCCGCTAAAGAAAATCGGCTCCCTTGGATATTTGCGCGCCTTTGAAGAACAAAATGATGGAAAATATGTCGTTGTGCTGGACGGCCTTTCCCGGTTTGAAATATTGAAAGAAGTACCAACAGACACCCCCTACCGGATGGCAGAAATCAATATCGAACCATATGCGGATGATTTTGACCCCGATACGGGAATTGATCAGGTCAACCGCGAGGAATTTCTTGCCCTGATGCGCGCCTATTCAGATTTTGCAAATTTTGAATTTGACTGGGATGGAATAAAAAAAATTGATACCACGCAACTGGTAAATATGTGCTGTGTCATGTCCCCTTATGGTGCCGTTGAAAAACAGGCCCTGCTGGAGGCAAAGTCCCTTAATCAACGAGCCCAGACCCTGATTGCATTGGCGGAAATGGAAATGGCCAAAGCCGGCGCAAAAGGCCCCAGTTCAGGCATACAATGAGTTCGCGCTTTATAGAATCCGAGCGTTATCGCCTGGACCCGCTGGCCCTTGAGATGCTGGTCTGCCCCCTGACAAAAACCCAATTGACCCTGAACAGTTCAAAAACCGAACTTATTTCCGCCGCCGCCCGCATCGCTTTCCCCATTTCAAAAGGCGTGCCCCTGCTATGCGTCACCGAAGCGCGCAGCCTGAGCGAAGAAGAAATTCAAAAACTGAAATAAAACAAAGTCAGAAAACTTTTGAACATCAGGCCAGGCACATTCGGGCCTTGGTTAAATATCCTGCCCCTGAAGCAGTTTGGGACCACCGCCCCCCACACCGGCCGCATGACGAATAAGCGCTTTTTTAACAAGCGGCATACGATCCACAACGCCAAGGCCCAGGTCACGCAACGCTCTTATGGCCGCCACATCATTTGAAAACAGTCGATTAAGACTATCGGTGGCCATCGCCATCAAAGCTACATCCAGACGCCGCCAGCGTTCATAACGTTGCAGAACATTTAACGAGCCAATATCTTCTCCCTGCCGCACCGCCTCAATGATGACTTCCGCCAGCGCCGCCACATCTTTCAGGCCAAGATTTAACCCCTGCCCGGTGATGGGATGAACGGCATGGGCGGCATCCCCCATCAGCGCCAGCCGCTGAACCACAAATTCACGCGCAATACACAGGCGCAAAGGAAATGCCTGAATAGGTTCTTCAAGTGTCACAGCCCCCAGACAATAGCCCATCGAGACTTCGATATGGGCAGCCTGCTCATCCGCCGGCAATTCCTTTAGGCGTTGCGCATCCCCGGAATTTTCGGTCCAGACCAGCGAAGAGCGATTACCCGGCAAAGGCAAAGAAGCAAATGGCCCCGCAGGTCTGAAATGTTCAAAGGCGGTTTGTTGATGAGGCTTTTCATGGGCAATGGTGGTAACCAGTCCCGATTGGCGATAATCCGATATAATGGTTTCAATCCCCGCCATATCCCGAAGGGCCGAGCGCGAACCATCGGCAGCCACCACAAGGTCAGCTTCAATCCTCTTTCCCCCAGACAATTCCAGAACAGCCCTAGCCCCCGAACGGTCCATGGTTGCAACACGGGTTTTAGCCAGCAGCGTCAAATTGTCTTTTGTCTTTTTTAGCAATCCGGCCATGATTTGACGAAAAGGAACCATATGGGCAAAAGGCTGACCGGGACCAACCTCCCCCTCAAACGAGAGAAACAGTGGACGAGAACGATCCCCGGTGCCCGAATCTGTCACATGCATTTTGGTAATCGGGCAGGCCTGCTCTTTCATTTCCTCCCAGATTCCCAGCGCTTCATAAATTCGGGTTACCCCCGCCGCCAGCGCCAGAGAACGCGCATCATCTGGAACCTCAAAACTGCCCCGATCACAAATCACCACTTTCAGCTCCGGCATGAAATGCACCAGGGTTGCCCCAAGGGTTAAACCTGCCGGCCCACCCCCAACGATTGCCACATCGAATTTTTTATCAGCGGATATTTTCTTTGCTGATTTTGCCATTTTTTCCTCATCTACAAGCACGGCACATCACCTGAATTTCACATATCACATTATTGCATCGGCAGCATAAATTCATTGCACCGGCGGCATAAAATTTTCACCTCGACAGCACAATTTCCAACAACAGGTGCAAATGCTGCATTTTTCACCACATCGTTTCATTGTGCATATTTTTTAGGCATTTCTGTTCATTCAAAATGTCCTTACCTTTTGGCGATGATAAAGTTAGCAAATAAAATCAATGCGTTAAGGCAAATTTTTGCAAACTGGCACACCTCTTGAATCCAAAAACGGCAATACCCGAACCAAACACTGCTCAGGAGCAATCATGAAACTGATTATAGCAATTATCAAACCATCAAGAATTGAGGATGTCCGTCAGGCCCTCAATGATCTGGACGTTCACGGCATGACCGTATCTGAAGTAAAGGGATACGGGCGACAAAAGGGACATTCCGAAATTTATCGCGGCGCTGAATATGCGGTGCATTTTGTCCCCAAGCTCAAAGTCGAAATTGCCGTTGATAGCCCGCAGGCATCCGCCGTCACCGACGCCATCAAGACCGCCGCCAACACCGACCGTATTGGCGATGGCAAGATTTTTGTTCTTGATCTTGAGGCCGTCACCCGCATCAGAACCGGGGAAACCGGCACTGCCGCCCTGTAAAGAAAACCAAACTGCTGTTGGAG
>WFOP01000034.1 GCA_015487985.1 Hyphomicrobiales bacterium | reverse complement strand
TGCCAGCAAATCCTATCTGGCCAAACATCCTGAACCTCAAACCATTGAAGAACTGGACACCCATCGCATAATCAGTTTTGGCAACCCCGCCCCCACTTATCTTTCCCAGATCAATTATCTGGAAAAAATTGGCCGCCCGGACAATTCTCCCCGCCCGGCCAGCCTGAAGGTCAACTCCATCCATGGCATGATGAAGGCCGCCCGTGCCGGGGTTGGCATTGCCATGCTTCCCGATTATGCCGCTGAAGGGGAAGATCAGCTTGTGCAGGTAATGCCCGACCTGGAACTGCCTGAATTTGAAACCTATTTTGTTTATCCCCCCGCACTCAAAAGCTCAAAACGCATTGGCGTTTTCAGGGATTTTCTCGTTGGCAGCGCGCGCAAATGGAACTTTTAATACCCGGCGAGCCATGTGCCCAACGCATAGCGGGTATGCAATAATTGAATGTTGAAATCCCCGCGAACAGTCCCATATCTAATGCAACACGAAGGTGCTCTCCCCCTCCTTGCACCTCTCGTGCTCAGTGATTGCAGTTGCGATTACGCGCTGAGTCACTTCTGGCTTCGACTGCTTATAGTGGTCGAAGCCTTTTTTTTGCCCGCCCCCCACGCATGCGCTCAGCGCATAGCCGCTATTCCAAATAAGAAATTGTGCATTAGGAATTTATCAAGCATAAGGTCATCAGTTGAACGCAAAGCGCAGTTTCCTCCCTCCCTCCTGAAATGCGCAAAAACGTTCAGCACTCCAGCCCCCAAAGGTTGTACCTCCTCCCTCAACCTGGGCCAGCTGAGGCAGATTGGATCTCCCTCCAGATTTGCCAAAAAACTTGAGATTTTGGTTTTTCCTCTATCTTTGGCTCCACTCTTAATTGAGTGGAGCCTTTTTTTTACATCCTGCCAAATCAAAAAACCCGCCAGTTGCCTGACGGGTTTGATTTGTTTCAAAAAATTATATCCAATCAGACAAACAGGTCCTGATCCTCCATTCCCGCATAAAGATGGGCCACCTGTTCCCCATACCCGTTATAAAGCAATGTGGGCACACGTTCCTGCGTATGAAGCACGGTTTCATTGGCCTGACTCCAACGCTTGTGCGGAACCTCAGGATTTACATTGGCCCAGAACCCGTATTCACGCCCCTTTGAAATTTCTTCCCAATAAGAAACCGGTCGTTCTTCAACAAATGAAAATTTCACAATCGACTTGATGGACTTAAATCCATACTTCCAGGGCAGATGCAACCTGATTGGCGCGCCCATGGAATTTGCCACCTGTTTGCCATAGGCCCCCACTACCAGAAACGCCAGGTCATTGCTGGCTTCCGCCATGGTAATCCCCTCGACATAGGGCCAAGGATACCATGGTTGCGAGCCAATTCCATCAGCCATCTCCCCATCATTAAAGGTTTCCATACGCAAATATTTTGCGCTGCCAAGCGGATCCACCAGATCAACCAGTTTTTGCACCGGAAAACCAATCCAGGGCACAGTCATGGACCATGCCTCCACGCAACGATGCCGATAAAGCCTTTCCTCCAGCCCGCCAACTCTGCCGATCAGTTCATCCACATCCAGTGTCAGCGGTTTATTGACCAGACCATCAATCTCGATCTGCCACGGGCGCGGTTTGAGATTCCTTTCCGCATTGTCTGAAATGCGCTTGTGGGACCCGAATTCATAAAAATTATTATATCGGATATTTACGTCTTCAGGGGTCAACTCCCGATCCAGAACAAAAGCATCATTATGGGTAAAATCCATAGGCGCCCGGCCCGCCTGAGCAAGAGCACCACCAATATTGCCCCCCACAGACCCAACAGCCAAAGCCCCCGCGAACCCCTTAATCAGACTGCGCCGATTAAGATAAATGGCTTCCGGGGTTTCCTGCCCCTCTTTAATGGCCCAGTTGGGTATGGATTTTATCAACATCAAAAACATTCCTTTTCATTAAAGAAACTTTTGCCAGCAATTGTGTTTTGCGCAAGGAAAATTTATTCAATACAAAGTGAGTAAATCGCCCCTTAAGTTAGGATTTGGTTAGCAAGGCCAGACGGGAAGCCCCCTCCAGCAGGCCCGACATCCCCCTTACCCAAGCCCGTCACAAAATTCACCAATCCGCACAAGCGCCTTTTCCAGCGCATCATTGGAGGCCGCGTAGGACAGCCGAAAATGCCCCGGCAGTCCAAACGCGCTTCCGTGCACCAGCGCCACCCCGGTTTCCTCCAGCAGGGCCATCACAAAATCTTCGTCTGTTGCGATATGTTGTCCGTTTCTTGATGTTTTATCCAAAAGCCGCCGGATTGAGGGAAATACATAAAACGCACCGTCCGGGGTCAAGCATTCGATGCCCTTGATATTGTTCAATTCCGCCACAACCATGTCCCGGCGCTGCTCAAACACCTCCCGCCAGTAGCCCAAAAACTGTTGGCTGCCGTTAAGCGCCTCAACAGCGGCCCATTGTGAAATCGAACACGGGTTGGTGGTGGACTGGGATTGCAGTTTAGCCATACCTGAAAGTATATGCTTTGGCCCCGTGCAATATCCAACGCGCCACCCCGTCATGGAGTGGGATTTGGATACCCCGTTCAGCGTCAACGTGCGCCCCGCCAGCGCCGGGCACACTTGCCCGATTGTGGCAAAATCATTGCCGGTATAAACAAGCTGTTCATAAATATCGTCACTTAGAATATGCACATGAGGATAGCGTTCAAGCACCGCCCCCAATTGCCTGAGTTCCTCAGCGCTATAGGTCGCCCCGCTCGGGTTGGAGGGAGAATTTAGAATAAGCCATTTACTTTGTTTGCTTATTGCACGCTCCAGTCGCTCAGGCGTCAGTTTGAACCCCGTTTCGGCATTGGCCTGCGCAAATACGGGGGTCGCACCCGCAAGGCGGACAATATCGGGATAAGAAACCCAATAGGGTATGGGAATAATCACCTCATCCCCCGGATTGAGCGTTGCCATCAGCGCATTGAAAATAATCTGCTTTCCCCCGGCCCCGACAAAACAATCCCTGGCGCTGACCTCAAGATTATTGTCGCGCCTGAACTTGACGGCCACCGCTTCCTTAAGCTCATCAATCCCATCAACATTGGTATATTTGGTTTTTCCTGCCTCAATGGCAGCAATTGCCGCATCTTTTATATGGTTTGGCGTATCAAAATCAGGCTCCCCGGCGCTCAGCGCAATAATATCGCGCCCCTTTGACGCCATTTCCCGCGCCTTTTGAGAAATACCAACAGTGGCAGAAGGGGCAATCCGGCCCAGAGAGTCCGCAAGTTTTTCCATGAATATTTAATTCCATCATTCTTTTATTACACACAGAAGTAGAACGCACCGCCGCACGACACAAGCATTCAAACGTCACATTGTGGTCACCAAATCGTACCCAAAACGCCTTGGCGCGCGCATAAATCTCCCCCAATGAGCGCATAGATATAGCCCCGCAACACCGTTTCTGGTCAACAAAAGTTAGAAAGGCGAATATCCATGAACATGTTTTTCGTACTCATTTATGCCTTCCTTGCCCTTATCACATTGGCAGCTCTGGCCACCCCGCAGGCCATTGCAACCAATTTTATTCCAGACGCCAATGTCGGGGCGCTGGTGATGATCGGCTCCATCGCCATTTTAATGAGCGCCCTCGTTATTGAAATC
>WFOP01000033.1 GCA_015487985.1 Hyphomicrobiales bacterium | reverse complement strand
TCACTTAACTCAATTTCAGCAAAACTTCCCCCCGGTGTAATTCCGTGAGAAATAAAATTCACTGCATCCAGCCGCGTCATATCCTGTTGCTCAAGAAAATAGGCGGCATGGCTTTCCCGCTCCGCAAAAATGGCCACCAATACATTGGCCCCGCTCACTTCATCGCGCTGAGATGACTGCACATGAATAACCGCCCGCTGGATAACCCGCTGGAAGGCGGCGGTATATCTGGTTTCTTTGACATCCGGGTTCTTGAGACTTTCCAGTTCCTCATCCAGAAACGTCAACAGCGCCTGACGCAATTCCATGAGATTGACCTCACAGGCAGAGAGCACAAGCAACGCCTCGCGATCATCCATCAACGCCAGCAAAAGATGCTCAAGCGTTGCAAACTCATGGCTGCGCTCGCGCGCATATCCCATGGCCGTATGCAGTGTTTTTTCCAGATCAGATGAAAAAGATGGCATTGAAATTGCGCTCCGCTATTTTTTTTCCATCACACATTGCAACGGATGCTGGGCTTTTTGAGCCGCATCCATCACCAGCATGACTTTTGTTTCCGCCACCTCATATGGGTAGACCCCGCATTCGCCCACATTATTCAAATGGACGTGCATCATGATTTTTTGCGCCTCGGAACTGCTCAGATTAAAAATATCCTGCAAAATTATCACCACAAATTCCTGTGGCGTAAAATCGTCATTCAGCAGCAACACCCGGTATAAATTGGGGCGTTTGGTTTTTTCACGGATCTTGGTGGCAACGCCGATATCAGCACCGCCCTCCCCGTTGTCGTCATCATTCTGGTTCTGCATAACGGGCCCCAAGCCAAAACTGTTGCCCATACCACTCAGTTTTTTTTCCTCAACCATGGTCTTTCAATTCAATATATTCCAGTTGCACTCCGCCCGCCTAATGTAGGGCATTTAAAAAATTTGTTAAGGGCACGATATGGCATTTATGTGCTCTTTTCAAAGCATTGACTATTTATCCAAAAATTAGTTCAAATTTTTACAAGTTCGTAACGGCTCAGACCTATCTTTGCATTCAGAGATTTCAGGATCAGCACCTTTTTTTCGGGGGACGCCTTTTCCTGAATATATTTGTGAATAAGTACGGGTTGCGTATCTGCCCGATTGAGTTGAGTTGGAGTAAGGGCATTGTCCCCACTGGTTACGTCCCCCCGGGCCAATTGTGGCCGGCGCATAACATCTTTGCGCGCCTTTTTTACCTCATTGCTGCTGTCGTTAATACTGGTTTTGCTCCCGGTTTCAGGCGCCCATGCCGACGTTCCAAGGGCGTATGCGGGAATTGTGGTCGACGCAAAAACCGGCAACACACTCTATTCCTACGCCGCGGACTCCGCCCGCTATCCCGCCTCCGTTACCAAAGTAATGACCCTGTACGTTTTGTTCCAGGAACTTAAAGCGGGACGTATGACGCTTTCCACGCGCATGAAAGTTTCCAGATACGCCTCCCAGGCAGTGCCCACAAAGCTCCACCTGCGCCCCGGCGCAACAATCAAGGTTGAAGACGCCATCAAGGCGCTTGTTACCCTGTCCGCAAATGATGTGGCCCGTGTCATTGCAGAACATATTTCGGGCACCGAAGCAGAATTTGCCCGGCGCATGACCCGCACCGCGCGGGCGCTTGGCATGTCGCGCACCACTTATGCGAATGCATCGGGCCTGCCAAATCGCAATCAAATCACAACCGTTCGCGATCAGGCACGTCTGGGCATGGCCATATTCCAGCATTTCCCCCAATATTATGAATATTTCCAGACCACCCGTTTTACCTATGCTGGGCGCACCTATGGCAATCATAACAAATTGCTGGGCGAAGGCGGTGTTGATGGCATTAAAACCGGCTATATTCGCGCCTCCGGCTTCAATCTCCTGACTGCCGCCCGTCGCAATAACCGTCATATCGTTGTGGTTGGTTTCGGCTTTGATACCGGCGCCGCCCGCAATGCCAAAGTGCGTCAGCTTATTTCGCGCTATATGAACAAGGGACGGCGTGGCAGCTACTGGGCACAAGCGGCCATTCCGGTTGTCGGCCCGCAGGGAACCTCAAACTCATTTGCGGTTGCCCAGAAT
>WFOP01000032.1 GCA_015487985.1 Hyphomicrobiales bacterium | reverse complement strand
CTCCCCGGACTTGATGTCCAGATTGATTTTTTTGAGCACAGAAACCGAACCATAGGACTTGTCCAGATCGGTAATTTTGAGATCAGTCATGTTCATCCCCTCCAGGATTTATTTGTCGAGCCTAGACTATTTTTGCAATTAGCGCCTCAAATCCACTCAATTGAATTTCCCCCACGCCGCCGACATCAATTGAACCGGGCGCATTCATGGTTTGAAGCTTCATGTCCGGCGACAATTGAAAGGAGGCATTCTGATCGCTCATATTAAACAGGCACAGAATTCTTTCCCCCTCGTTTTGGCGGGTAAAGGCCAGAATATTATCACAGTCAGCAAGCAGTGAAATGTCGCCGCTGACAAGGGCGGGGTGTGCTTTTCTGAAACGAATGAAAGATCGATAAAACTCCAGAGTTGAGCCGGCGTTGCTTTTTTCCTGTTGGTCCACCGCCCGTTCCAAATGGTCGGCTGGCACGGGCAACCAGCTCTTTGCAGCGGTGGTAAAACCGCCGAAATTCTCATGGGCCTGCCATACCATCGGGGTGCGGCAGCCATCACGACCCTTGAATTTTGGCCAGAATTCAATGCCATAAGGGTCCATCAGTTCCTCATAGGCAATATTGGCTTCTGTCAACCCCAACTCTTCCCCCTGATAGAGGCAGACTGAGCCGCGCATGGACAAAAGCAACATTGCGGACAGGCGGGCAAACTCGTCCTGTTTTCCATTTTTGGCCCAGCGGGAGATATGACGTTCCACATCATGATTTGAAAAGGCAAGACATTGCCAGCTGCCTTTGGCCACAGAGGCGGCTTCAATGGCGGCGCGGAAATTTTTTACATCAAAACTACCCCCCAAAAAGTCAAAGGCATAGGCCATGTGCAGGTGCTCATCGCCCGTGGTGTAATCAGCCATGATTTCATGCTGGCGTTGTGCATCCCCAATTTCGCCCACACTGGTTACATTGGGATATTCATTCAGCAGGGCGCGTATTTTTTTCAAAAACGACAGGTTTTCAGGCCGTGATTTATCAAAAATGTGATCCTGCAGATTATACGGGTTTACATCGGGGGCAATGAAGGCGTTCAGCCTGTCCAGCGCCAGGGGCGGATTGTTTTCAAGCCCCTTGGAGTGAAAATAAAAATTGACCGTATCGAGCCTGAACCCATCGACATTTTTGTCCAGCCAAAAGCGCATCTCCTCCAGAACCGCGCTTTGAACCTCTTCATTATGGAAATTGAGGTCCGGTTGGGAACTCAAGAAATTATGCAGGTAATATTGTTTGCGGCGCGGCTCCCAATACCATGCCGAGCCGCCAAAAATTGATAACCAGTTATTGGGGGGACTGCCGTCCGGCTTTGGGTCCGCCCACACATACCAGTCCGACTTGGCATTGGTTTTTGACTGTCGGCTTTCAAGAAACCAGGGGTGCTGGTCCGAGGAGTGGGAAATAACCTGATCTATAATAATGCGAATGCCCAGGCTGTGCGCTTTTTCAACCAGCCGATCAAAATCTTCCATAGTGCCAAAAATGGGATCAATGTCGCGGTAGTTGGAGACATCATATCCAAAGTCTTTCATAGGCGAGGTGAAAAACGGCGAAATCCAGATGGCATCCACCCCCAGATCCGCAATATATTCCAGGCGCTGCGTGATCCCTATCAGATCCCCGATACCGTCCCCGTTATGATCCTGAAATGAGCGGGGATAAACCTGATAGATTACGGCGCCGCGCCACCAGTTTTTTTCACTCTCATTCACACTTTCCCCAAGTGGTGTGGCGGGCGAAGCCGGGTTGGTGGTGGCGAAATTATCAAACAAATTGAGTTCTCCAAAAAGGCAATCATTCTATGTTTTGGCTTGTCGTGTTTTTGCCAGCCCCTAAAGCCGGCCCTTCCCCCCAAGCGTTGTTTTTGCCTGCGACGCCGTTTTGCATATGACAACTGAGCGCCGACCTGACAGGTTCCGGCCTGCCTTCCTGTGCAGTCTTTTAGTGACATTCCTATGCGCCCCCCCGAAATAAACGCCCGCTGCGAACGCTCTCAGGCAACGCTTGCAACAATGCCCAAATCACAGCAATGCAAAAGACGACAAACTTGCAAAGAAACTTCAGAAGCTTTTATACCTCTTGCACCATCCTCAGTTCGAGTTTACCAAAACGTTTTAGTAGAGGAACTCTATCCAATAATGCCCGCTATCGTCAACCACAACCGCGCCAAGAAAATGCAAACAATTTTGCACGCGTTCTCAGCCCTGCATCAACAGGGCATAAAGAAATTTAGACATCAGCAGAGATTTAGCTTTAATATGGAGATAACTGGGCATCTGCATCAATCATGTACCTAGTCCAAAGCCAACCTGATACGGACCCAACGCGATAAATGAACAAGCGCTCGATCACCATTAAAGACCTGGCTGCGGAGCTGAGACTTTCCATCACGACGATTTCTCGCGCCTTGAACGGCTATAGTGATGTGGGGGAAGCAACCCGTGAACGTGTGCGCGAAGCGGCAAAAAAACACGGATACCGCCCCAACAGAAATGCACAGCGGCTGGTGACCCAGCGCACCCGCAATATTGCCTGGGTACAATCCGACAATGACAAAAAATTCGTCGACCCGCATTTTTCCGAGGTTATGGCGGGGGTTTTGCGCGGTGCACGTCTTGAGGGCTATGATATTGTGCTCACTTCGGACACAACCGAACACCAGCTCGACGTTTATAATCGTTATGTGCAGGATAATTCTGTGGATGGCTTTGTCATTGATCTGCCCCAGCATGATGACCCACGGATCAACTTCCTGCTGGAAACCGGCAAGCCGTTCATCGTGCATTCCCGCAATAAGCGTTGCGACGAATATTCATGGGTGGATGTGGATAACCCGGGAAATTATCGCAAGCTCACTCAATTGCTGATTGCCAATGGCCACAAGAATATTGCCTTCGTCAACGGGGACGCCCGTTTTACCTTCGCCCATGCCCGCCAAAAAGGAGTTGATCAGGCACTTGAGGAACTGGGTTTGCCCGCCTCCACCGTAATTACCTTTAACGCCACACACCCAATGGCAAATTCAGGGTTTCAACTGACCCAACTGGCCATGCAGCATAAGGATATAACTGCAATTCTTTATTCATCCGCTCTGATGGCTGTGGAGGGGCAAGCCGCTTTGTTGCCCGCCGGTCGGGTGCCGGGCCAGAATATTGCAATTGCCACCATGGATGACATGCTCAGTTATCTGGACCTCAGCCCCTATGAGGGCGTGTTTACTTTTGTCAGGTCTTCCTTGCGTGTGGCGGGGGAAAAGCTGGTTACCGGTCTTATTGCCCAATGTGAGAATACCAGCGCACGCACACAAACAATTGTCCCCTCACAATTTTCCCTTGCGGTTGATATTGACCCAAGCGCGCTGGAGACACTTTAGTTAACGCTCCCTTTTGCAATCAAAGCCATCTTCACCCCAAGGCCAATTCCGGGTAAAATCCGCGCCAGCGCCGCTTTCCCACACGCCCTTTCAGCCGCCCCCGCGCGGCCCGCGGTCTACTTCACCGACCCGGCCAAAAGTCCGCGTACAAAGTACCGTTGCAAAGAGAAAAACACGATCAGGGGCACAATTATAGAAATGAAAGCGCCCGATGTCAGGATTTCCCAATTGTCCCCGCGCGACCCCAAAAGTTCCCGCAGCCGGGCTGTCAGAACGATTGTTTTTTCCGAACTGCCCAGAAACACCGTTGCCACCAGCAGGTCGTTCCACACCCATAAAAACTGAAAAATGGCAAAAGAAGCCAAGGCCGGGAAGCTCAGGGGCAGTACCATGGTGGTAAAAATCTTAAAGTGAGACGCCCCGTCAATACGGGCGGATTCCATGATTTCACGGGGCAGCCCCACCATATAGTTTCGCAACAGATAGATGGCCAATGGCAGGCCAAAGGCCGTATGAGCCAGCCAAATCCCCAGATAGCCCCGCGCTTCACCGCCGGTAAAGCCGGCAATGCCATTATACATACGCAAAAGCGGAATGAGAGACATTTGCAGCGGCACCACCAGCAGGCCGACAATGATCGCCACAATCCAGCCGCGCCCCGGAAATGACATCCACGCCAGCGCATAGGCGGCAAAGGCGGCAATCAGAATGGGGATGATGGTTGCGGGAATTGTCACCGTAAACGAGTTGATGAACGAGCGGCCAATGCCTTCCGAGTTCATCACCTCCACATAGTTTTCAAAGGTAAAACGGGGTGGAATCCCGACGGTAAAAAACAATCGTGGTCCTCTTGTGTGGGTCAATTCCTGTTCGGAAACCCACTCATAGGTGCCCGCTTCGCTAACGGTAATTTCCCCCCCCTCGCGCATGGGCAGAGAACTCCCGGGGGTCCCTTCGTCAATACCGTTTGCCGAAGTGCCAAAACTGGTGATGGTGCGTCCGCTTGTCTGATCGAACAATTCGCCACGGATGACAAATTTGCCATTCTCCTGCACCTGCGCATCTGCTTTTGGCAGGCGCGCCACTTCATTTCTCTGGGTGGTGGTCAGGGCTGTCCACCAGCCCGAAATCGCCAGTTGATCCTTATCACGCAAGGAAGAAATCAACAGCCCGGCAGTTGGAAAAGTCCAGATAATCACAAATGACAATAATGCCACATGTGCGGCGGCACGTCCCCAGGAAAACCGTTTAAGAGCTGCGCTTATCATCGTGTGCCCTCTTCTTTGTTGGCCTGGCGGATATTCCAGATCATGATGGGCATCACCGCCAGCATAATCACGATGGCAATGGTTGAACTGCGTCCAAAATCGTTGCCCCGGAACATCCAGTCAAACATCATGTTAGCCAGAACCTGCGTATCCCACTGGCCATTTGTCATGGCCAGAATTATGTCGAAAACCTTGAGAACCTTAATCGTGATGGTGGTCCAGACAACAATGATGGTTGGCATGATCTGGGGAATCATGATGTTGAAAAAAATCTGGAATTCGTTGGCCCCGTCAATTTTGGCCGCCTCCAGTGTTTCTTCGGAAACACCGCGCAGGGCCGCCGACAAGATCACCATGGCAAAACCGACCTCGATCCAGATGAGAATAATCATCAGCAAAATCGAGTTGAGTCCTATAACGGAAATCCAGGCTTGCGCCTCAAAGCCAAGGGCCTGCACAATGGCGTTTAAGACCCCGATTTGCTCGGCACCAACACCGCGATAATCATAGACAAATTTCCAGATTACCGATGCGCCGACAAAAGAAATCGCCATGGGCATAAAAATCAGGGACTTTGCGATATTGCCCCACCAGAGCCGGTCGGAAATTACAGCAATCAACAGGCCAAGGGCCGTTGAGGCCGCAGGCACGATCAACAGCCAAAGAAAATTATTATACAAGGACTGCAAAAAATCGGGGTTATTAAAGGCCCATATATAATTTGAAAACCCGACAAAATTCTGCGCATTGGAGTCCATCAGGGAATACCAGATGGTGGCAAAAACCGGATAAACCAGATATGTGCTTAAAAACAACAGAGCGGGCGCAAGAAACAACCAGGGGCGAATTGCAGAGCGGGTCTGGTCGCGCCGGACCGCTTTGGGACCGGGCACATCGTCCCCGGTGAGAAGAAACTTGTCCAGCAACCAATTGGAGCCCCAGAAATAGGCAAGGGCTGCGGCCACGCCAATCAAAACGGTAAACGCTGCGCCGGCGACCTGTTCGAACATTCTGGCTTCCCCCCGTTTTCACCAAAGTCAAAATCTTTTCACCAAAATCAGGTGCAATTTTCTCCACACACCTAACATAATTTTTTTCAAAGAGGTGATCGAGCGAGGTGAACATGCCGGACCACCACTAAAAAAGCCCGATATCAAATGATACCGGGCTTCTTTTGTTCAGGACCTATTTAATGGAGTCCCAGCTTTCCTGGAT
>WFOP01000031.1 GCA_015487985.1 Hyphomicrobiales bacterium | reverse complement strand
GTTTCTGGCCCATGGGGGCGCTGGTGATGATGTAGGCGATGTATCGGTTGGCCATACATGGGTTTGAAGGGATATCGGGCATCAAATAGCGGGCTGAATGATTTCAGAATAATATTGGGCATACTGGACGCCGGGCGCCGGTCAAGATACAAGGGAAATACGTTCAGGAAACGGGATGGGTTTTGCCCATCCATTTTTTTTACATTTTTACAACGGACAGATTTATGAGCAGCGTTAACGACATTCGCCGGACTTTTGTGGACTATTTTGCTGAGCGGGATCATACGATTGTTCCCTCTGCGGCGCTGGTTCCCAATAATGATCCCACGCTGATGTTTACCAACTCGGGCATGGTTCAGTTCAAGAACATGTTTACGGGGGTGGAAAAGCGTTCCTACACCCGGGCGGTGTCTTCCCAGAAGTGTGTGCGGGCCGGGGGCAAGCATAATGACCTGGACAATGTGGGGATGACTGCGCGCCATCTGACCTTTTTTGAAATGCTGGGTAATTTTTCATTTGGGGATTATTTCAAGGAGCAGGCCATTGAGATGGCATGGAATCTTGTAACCGGTGAATTTGGCATTTCGCGCGACCGGCTGGTGGTGACGGTCTATCATGAAGATGATGATGCTTTTGATCTTTGGAAAAAGATTGCCGGGTTAAGCGATGATCGCATCATTCGTATCGCAACGGACGATAATTTCTGGTCCATGGGAGATACGGGGCCGTGTGGCCCGAGTTCTGAAATTTTCTTCGACTATGGGGACAAATTCTGGGGCGGACCACCGGGGTCGCCCGAGGAGGACGGGGATCGCTTTATTGAGATATGGAACCTGGTATTTACGCAGTTTGATCAACAGGGGGATGGTTCAAGAACGATTTTGCCGCGCCCCTGTGTTGATACGGGGATGGGGCTGGAGCGGATTTCGGCACTTTTACAGGGTACAAACAATGTCTTTGAAACGGATATGTTTCAAACCCTGGTTGAAAGTGCAGCGCAGGTGACGGGGTCAAAGTTGCGCGAAGAAAATCTGGTGTCGCAACGGGTGATGTCTGATCATTTGCGCACCATGAGCTTTTTGATTGCCGAGGGTGTTCTTCCTTCAAATGAGGGGCGGGGATATGTTTTGCGGCGCATTATGCGGCGCGCCATGCGCCATGCGACTTTGCTTGGCGCAAACGAGCCATCCATTTTCAAAATGGTGCCGGTTCTGGTTCAGGAAATGGGGCAGGCCTATCCCGAACTGGTGCATGGGCAAAATATGATTTCAGAAACCGTGCGGCTGGAGGAGGAGCGTTTTCTTAAAACCCTTAGTCGCGGGTTGCAGATACTGACCGAAGAAACCCGAAACTTTTCATCCGGTGATGAACTGGATGGCAAAACCGCGTTCAAACTTTATGATACTTATGGTTTTCCGCTGGATTTGACGCAGGATGCTTTGCGAAGCCGGGAAATCAGTGTGGATCAAGAGGGTTTTGATGCGGCCATGGCGGCTCAAAAGGCGGTGGCGCGTGCCAGCTGGAGCGGGTCGGGTTCTGCTGCGGAGGATGCCATCTGGTTTAAGGTTGCCGAGGAAAATGCGGCCAGCGAGTTTTTGGGTTATGATTCTGAAACCGCTGAAGGTGAAGTTGTGGCGCTGGTCTTTGAGGGGAAAAGCGTTGAAAAACTGGAGGCTGGACAAAAGGGATATCTGGTTTGCAATCAGACGCCGTTTTATGGGGAAAGTGGCGGGCAGGTGGGGGACATCGGCGAGGTGGTCTGCGAGCATTGTGTGGTTGAAGTCAGCGATGTGCAGAAACAGGCGGGTGGAATTATTGCTCATCAGGTGATTGTGAAGTCGGGATCCCTGTCCTTGGGGGATGGTGTGCAGCTGAATGTGGATCACGCCAACCGGACTGCCATCCGTTCAAACCATTCTGCAACCCACCTGTTGCACGAGGCATTGCGCCAGGTTCTTGGAGAGCATGTGGTACAAAAAGGTTCCCTGGTAAATGCGGAAAGGCTTCGGTTTGATTTTTCGCACAACAAGCCGGTCAGTGGCGAAGAAATTTCGCGCATTGAGCAATTGACTAACGAGATTATTTTGCAGAATTCTCTGGTTACCACCCAACTCATGGGGGTGGATGAAGCGCGCGCCGCCGGGGCAATGGCCTTGTTTGGCGAGAGTTACGGCGATGAAGTGCGTGTGGTCAGTATGGGGCGGAGGATTGGGGGTGATGGCGGCAATTCAGCCACATATTCCATGGAATTGTGCGGGGGAACCCATGCGGCGCGAACGGGGGATATTGGTCTGGTTCGGGTGGTGCAGGAAAGTTCGGTGGCTGCCGGTGTTCGCCGGATCGAGGCATTGAGCGGCGCGCGGGCGCGTCAATATCTGGTGGCGCAGGACGAAGCCCTCAAGTCCATTGCTTCCGTTTTGAAATCCACCCCTGCAAAAACGCCAGACCGGGTGCTTGCTTTGTTCGAGGAGAGAAAAGCTCTTGATCGGCAATTGGCGGAGGCACGGCAAAAACTTGCCCTTGGGGGGGGCGATGGGGCATCGCAAAAAACTGAGACCATCTCAGGCGTTGCGTTTTCCGGGCGGGTGATCCAGGGATTGCAGCCCAGGGAATTGCGCGGGCTGATTGACCAGACCAAAACCCAAATGGGGTCGGGAATTGCCGTGGTTGTGGGCATATCCGACGAGGGGAAAGCTGCCATTGCGGTGGGGGGCACAAAAGACCTGTTGGAGCAATATAGCGCGGTGGATCTGGTTCGCGTCGGCTCGGCTGCCCTTGGAGGCAAGGGGGGCGGCGGACGCCCGGACATGGCTCAGGCCGGCGGTCCAGATGCCAGCAAAGGGGAAGAAGCACTTGAGGCCATAAGGGGCGTTCTTGCGGGATAGATTCTATAAATCCTCATAACCGTTTGATAAATTTGGCTGAATTTTGCTGGGTTTGTTCGGTTTTAATAGTTTTATGCTTCTTCGCTTGAGGGTTTCAGGTTGGTGTGTGCCGGATTTTCCTCTGTGGGGATATTTGCCTGCTTGAGGCACTGGGCGAGACTGTTTGGGTAACAAAGATTTTGATGCCGGCGGCCCGGTGAGGGAGCGCTTCCCCCCGCAGGGAGGAAGGGAATTGGCAAAATCCGGGCGCCGGGGGACACTATCGCCTGAAGCCGGGCGCAAACCTTGGGCAATGATTTTGGCACTGCCTGAAGCGATCAGCTCAATATTATCATGGGAGAGGTTTTGGGCCTGCACATTTGCCGTGTTTCAAACTGAAAGAGGCAAAAAACTTACGTTTTTCGCCTCTTTGTCAGATAAATCTGAACTTAGAGCATTGCCGGTTTTGATTGAAGCAAAACCCATGCTCTAAGTTTTGTTTTTATGCACTTCTTATCCTAAAATCGCTGCACACTTTTGGGGAAGTGCTCCGGCCTTGCGCTAGGCCATGGCTTTTTGCAGGTTGGCGTCGATGGCTTCCAGAAAGCCCATGGTGGTCAGCCATTCCTGTTCGGGACCAACCAGCAGCGCGAGGTCTTTGGTCATGCCGCCGCCCTGAATGGTGTCGACGACCGTTTTTTCCAGCGTGCTGGCAAAATCGGCCAGTGCGGTGTTGTTGTCGAGTTTGGCCCGGTGGGACAGTCCGCGCGTCCATGCGTAAATGGAGGCGGTGGAATTTGTCGAGGTGTCTTTGCCTTCCTGATGCTGACGATAGTGGCGGGTGACGGTGCCGTGGGCGGCTTCGGATTCGACGATCTTGCCGTCGGGTGTCATCAGAACCGACGTCATCAGCCCCAGCGAGCCAAACCCCTGTGCCACAATGTCGGACTGAACATCGCCATCATAATTTTTGCAGGCCCAGACATATCCCCCGGACCATTTCAGGGCTGCGGCCACCATGTCATCGATCAGACGG
>WFOP01000030.1 GCA_015487985.1 Hyphomicrobiales bacterium | reverse complement strand
CACAAAGGCTTTTGCTTCGTCTGGATTTTGTGCACCTGCGATCACCGATACGCCGCCCACTTCATAGCCCGTACCTTCACACGGGGACACGATTGCCAGAGGGAAACCGGCGCGGGCCAGCTTGACCATGTCATGCTGGAAACCAATGGAGATGGTGGTTTCCCCACGCCCGGCAGCTTTTGAGGGGGCTGAGCCGGATTTGGTATACTGGTTGACGTTAACACCAATTTCCTTGAGCATTTCAAAGCCGGCATCTTCACCAAACACCTGCACCAATGTTGCAAGTTCAGTATAGGCAGTGCCCGAACTGTTGGGGTTGGCCACCTGAATTTCACCTAAATATTCAGGTTTTGCCAGATCAGCCCAACAGGCGGGGGCTTCAAGTCCTTTTTCTTCCAGCAACTCGGTATTATAGGCAACGCCCAGCACACCAAGGTGAATGCCTACGGTTTTGCCGCCGGAAATATTGGAGAGGTTTTGCGCCCAGTCCTGAAGATTGGAAATGTCCACCCCGGATTCCTGGGTGAGGCCTTCTTGTGCTGCAACCAGATGCGGATCACCCGTGCCACCCCACCAAACGTCAATTTTGGGGTTGGAGGCTTCCGCGCGGATCTGGGCCAGGGTTTCACCGGTGGATTTGCGCACCATGGCCACATCAATACCGGTCTTTTCTTCAAAGTTCGCCACCATCAGGTCGCACCAGTCCTGCTCATTGGAGCAAACCATATTCAGCTCGGCGGAAAGGGTGGGGGCGGCCACGAACAGGCTCATTACCGCGACCCCGATTTTCAAACTTGATTTCATATTTATTTCCTCCCAGAAATATTAGTTTTCAAAATTGAATTTGCAACTGTTGCAATCGTTCTGCACAAAGGGAAACTTTTGAATTTTTCGTTTTTGATGGCCTCCCCGCACAAACGAAAGAATAGCGAAACTTTCACTTGTATAGCAAGACAATTGTCGCAAAACCGCACAATCGCATTGATGCAGTTCAACTCAACCAGCTTAATTTTTTTGAAAAGGTAGCAGATGATACCCGGCATCCGGCCCAGTATCCAAGCCAGTACCGAGGAGTGCGAACTGCCGCTAAAAGGAAAAATGGTGCCCGGGGGCGGATTTGAACCACCGACACGAGGATTTTCAGTCCACTGCTCTACCCCTGAGCTACCCGGGCCAATTTGGCGCTATAAAATTTCGCCAAAATGCTGGGGGTTTATAGGGCGTCACCTGCGCCGTGTCCAGCACCCAATTACGCAAAAATGATATTGAGTCAAAATATATCGTCTGGAATGAGGGACACATAAATTTCACAGGCTAGCCTTGTGAAAATTCATCCCTCTCATCGCGGGTTTCTTCTTCCGATACAGGAATGGCATAAGCCCCGGCCAACCAGCGATTAAGGTCAATATTTGCGCAACGGGCGGTGCAAAACGGATAAAATTTCTGCGTTGAATCTTTTTTGCAAATAGGGCATGGCCTGGTTGGGCGTAACCGCGTCACTTTATTTTTGTCAGAGCCTGATATTGTTGATTTTGGCGCAACCATAAAACTAAACCCCCGAAAGGGCGGATTGGTTGAGCCAATTAAAATGAACCGGATAGCCTGCGCCGGTCAACAGGGCGACGGTCTCATACAAGGGTAGTCCCACCACTGCATGATAGGAGCCGGAGAGCTTTTGCACAAAAGCCCCCGCGATGCCCTGAATGGCATACCCCCCCGCCTTGCCCCGCCATTCGGCGCTGGCAAGATAGGATTCTATTTCTTTTGAACTCAGGCGCTTGAAGCGGATTTTTGTTTCCACCAACCGATTGCGCGCCTGCCCGCCAGGGCTGAGCAAACACAGTCCGGTGTAAACCCTGTGGGAGCGGCCCGAAAGCAATCTGAGGGAGGTTGCCGCCTCCTCCATGGTTTCAGCCTTGGGCAATATGCGGCGGCCCACGGCCACCACCGTATCGGCCCCCAGCACCAGCGCATTATCCGCGATGCCGCTTTGATGGGCCTTGTGCTGGGTGGTCATGGCCTTGCTCTGGGCCAGCCTTGTGGCCAGCTTGCGGGCAAGCTCACCCCTTTCGGGGGTCTCGTCCACATGGGCGGGTACAAGATGTTCGGGTTCAATACCGATCTGATTGAGCAGCGCCAAACGTCGCGGGGATGCCGAGGCTAATATCAATTCAGGGCGAGTGGCCATACCTGCTTCTTCCGCTTTTGTCGGTTTTCAGCAACAAGTTGCTACTTGAAACGATAGGTAATGCGTCCCTTTGTCAGGTCATAGGGGGTCATTTCAACCAGCACCTTATCCCCGGCAAGAACGCGAATTCTGTTTTTACGCATCCGCCCAGCCGTGTGGGCAATAACTTCGTGATCGTTTTCCAGCTTTACCCGAAATGTGGCGTTGGGCAGCAGCTCAACGATAACACCGGGGAATTCAAGCAATTCTTCTTTAGCCATTTAGTCTCCTGATATTGCTCCATTATGGAGCATTTGATTCATGAATTGGCGCGAAACCTATAGGATTAAGGGGCGCTTGTGAACCTCTAGACTGCGTTAGGTTTTGATAGAATCAAAACTACAGTCCACTCCTTTGTTTGACGCATGTCTTTTATCCCAAAACCAGCCTGCCGGCGCGAGGCAAAACCAGCCTGCCGGCGCGAGGCAAAACAAGCCTGCCGGCGCGAGGCAAAACACCCCCCGCTTTTGAGAGACATGCTTTTATTTGACGCATGTCTTTTGTCCCAAAACCGGTGCCCACTTTTGGGAGACATGCTTTTATTTGACGCATGTCTTTT
>WFOP01000029.1 GCA_015487985.1 Hyphomicrobiales bacterium | reverse complement strand
TAAAGCTCAAGCCCCGATTGTGCTTTGGGGGGGCGGGATTTGATACTTAGTTCAGCCACCGATCCAATGGAGGCCAGGGCCTCACCGCGAAAGCCAAGGGAGCTGATATCATCCAGCCCGTCTGTGGCCAATTTGGATGTTGCATGGCGCTCCACACTCAGGCACAGGTCATGTTCGTCCATGCCCCGCCCGTTATCCACAATCCGCATCAGGGTTTTGCCCCCGTTCGCGGTAACGATGTTTATATGGGTCGCTCCGGCATCAATGGAATTTTCCACCAGTTCCTTGATGACGCTGGCTGGTCTTTCAACAACTTCCCCCGCAGCGATGCGGTTAATCAGGTCTTCGGGTAAACGACGAATGGGCATGATGGTGATTCTCCTGTGCCAAACCCTAAAACATCTGCTATCGTGTCAGCAATGACACATATACCTATTGGCCCGGAGAAATCTTTGTCGTTTATGGATCATGCGCTTGTCGCCGCGATGGATGCGGCCAACGCAAATGAGGTGCCCGTGGGTGCGGTGGTGGTTTTTCGGGGGAAGGTGATTGTAACGGTGCGCAACCGTATGCGTGAATTAAACGATGCTACCGCCCATGCCGAAATGCTTGCGATTTCCGCCGCCATGAAAATTGTCGGCAGTGGTCGCTTGAATGAGTGCGATCTTTATGTGACGCTTGAGCCTTGCACCATGTGCGCCGGTGCCATTGCCCATGCGCGGTTTCGGCGGCTTTATTATGGGGCGCAAGATAAAAAGGCAGGGGCAGTTGAAAACGGTGTGCAGTTTTTTGCCCATGCCTCATGTCACCATCACCCGGAGATAATTTCAGGGATTGGTGCTGAAAAATCTGAACAACTGCTCAAGGTTTTTTTTGCTGCCCGGCGATAAATTTTTCTACCGCGTTGGATAATTGGCGTTTGAACATTTCCTTGTCTTTGTCGCCGCTTTCGATGATTTCCTTCACCCGCCAGAACTCTAAGGCTCCCACCGCCTTGACGTGGGGGCGAATATAAACGTCCGGGGGGAAAGCGGCCAGATTGTGCGAAATCAACCCGTGCATCAAAATTTGCGCCGACCCTATCCCTACATCAATCAGAGAGGGTTCCTGGTTTTTTTGTGCATCGGAGGGGGAGCCGTTTACATCCACACCAACAAGAATATCCACGTCGCGCGACGCAATATCGAGAGGCAAGGGGTTGACCACGCTGCCATCCACCAATAGCCGGCCATCAAATTCAACCGGTCTGAATACGCTGGGGATGGCAATGGAAGCAGCAACTGCACAACGAATATCCCCGTGGTGATGCACCACCTGATGCCAGGTGTTAAAGTCGGTGGCGATGGTGAAAAGCGGGGTTTTCAGTTCGTTAAATTGGGATGGCAGTTCCTCTGGAATGAACGAGCGAATAACCTCCAGCGCATCCAGCTGCATGGTCATGGAGTTTTTGATGACGGAAGAAAGTGTTTTGATACGGGTGTTCCAGATACGGCCCACAATCGAGCGCATGGACCCCAGATAATCATGGGCATATTCGCGCAGGTCCGTGCCCTTGATGCCCGCAGCCCACCCCGCCCCCAAAAGCGCGCCAATGGAGGTGCCTGCAATCCGGGCCGGCTTCAGCCCCAGTTCATCCATGGCCTCAATGAACGGAATATGGGTTAATCCACGCGCCGCACCGCCGCCAAGGGCTATGCCGATTTTAGGATCCGCGCTCATGTTTTTTCCCTCTTTATGGCGCGCCAGCCAATATCTGTGCGAAAAAAACTTCCCGGCCAGTCGATTTTGGCGACCCCCTGATAGGCAATGCGCTGTGCCTCAATAATGGTTGGGCCGGTGGCTGTGACATTCAACACGCGTCCCCCGGCGGACAAAAGAGCCTCCCCATCCTGTTTTGTGCCGGCGTGAAAGACCTTTGTCCCGTTTGCTTGCGCCTGCGCGATGCCTTTGATTTCCTGACCGGTCTGATAGTTGCCCGGATACCCCTTTGCTGCCATAACCACACACAGGGCCGCGTCTTGATGCCAGTGCGGAACGACACCCCTCAGGTCGCCTTTTGCGCTGGCTCGCAGCAGTTCGAGCAGGTCCGATTCCAGCCGTATCATGAGCACCTGGCATTCAGGATCGCCAAAGCGGGCATTATATTCAATGAGCTTTGGGCCTTCGCCGGTTAAAATCAGCCCCGCATATAAAACCCCGCTAAAGGGCATGCCGCGTTGCATCAGCCCTCTTACGGTGGGGGCAATGATTTCTTTTTCAACTCTGGCTATCAGTTCTGGCGTCATTGCCGGGGCCGGGGAATAGGCCCCCATGCCCCCGGTGTTGGGGCCTTTGTCGCCGTCAAAAGCAGTTTTGTGATCCTGTGCGCTGGCAAGGGTGACAAACCTTTCCCCGTCACTGACGGCAAAAAAGCTGACCTCTTCCCCTTGCATGAATTCTTCGATGATGACGGAATGTCCCGCCGCGCCAAAACTGCCCGAAAAACAATCTTTCAGGGCATTTTCAGCCTCTTGAATATTAAGGGCGACCGTGACCCCTTTGCCTGCCGCCAGACCATCGGCCTTGATAACGATGGGGGCGCCGTGCTCTTGAACATAGGC